>JBDTNU010000044.1:0-17326 GCA_039933535.1 Caldimonas sp.
TGGCGACGCCGAAGCCGCGGTAGCCGAACAGCGGCAGGACGCTGGCCAGCTCGACCCGGCGGTCGAAGTCGGTGCCCGCGATGTGCACGCCGTGATTGGCGAGGATGTCGTCCTTGCGCTCGGCCTTGGCCGAGAGGAGCGGTCCGACGCGCACGATCGAGAAGTCCGAGGTGCCGCCGCCGATGTCGGCAACCAGCACCTTTTCCTCGCGCTGCACGCCTTGCTCGTAGTCGAAGGCGGCGGCGATCGGCTCGTATTGAAACGCGATCTCGCGAAAGCCGGCCCGCCTGGCCGCCGTGTGCAGCGCGGTCTGGGCCTGGGCATCGCGCGCCGGATCGTCGTCGACGAAGAAGACCGGCCGGCCGATCACGGCCCGGCCGATCGGCGCGCCGGTTTCGGTCTCGGCGCGCCGCTTCAGGTGGGCCAGGTAGGTGGCCACGACATCGAGATAGCGCACGGCGCGGCCACCGCCGATGTCGGTGCTGCGGTCGATAAGCGTGCTGCCGAGAATGCTCTTCATCGAGCGCATCAAGCGGCCGTCGATGCCGTCGACGTAGGCGGCGATGGCGGCACGACCGAACTCGCAGCGCGGCTTCTCGTGGGTCCCGCCCTCGGCCGCGTAGAAGACCGCCGTCGGCATGGTCCGATAGCCGGCCTCGAGCTCCACCAAGCGCATCGCTCCCCGTGCCTGCGCAATCGCGATGGCCGAGTTGGAGGTGCCGAAATCGATGGCGCAATAACCGGAAGCGGTCGGCATGGGCAGTCGCGAGGCCGGGCGAAGGGGCGCGATTCTAGAGGCGCGAGCCGATGCCATCCACTGGCCCGCCTCGCCTCCAGGGGCTATCCTTTTGCCTCACCGGTTCAAGATGAAAGGTCTGGTCATGAAGACATCTCTCGTTCGCATCCTGCTGGCTCCGCTCCTGTTGCTGTTCGCAAGCGCCGCCTTCGCTGCCGACACTTCGCCGCCCGCCAACGACAAGCTCAGCGATGCGCGGGCCAAGATCGCGTCGAAGGACTGGCCGTCCGCCGTGGCCGAGCTGAAAAAGGTCAACGACACTGGCAGTGCCGACTGGAACAACCTGATGGGTTACAGCCTGCGCAAGGCCGGCTCCGCCAACGCCGCCGAGTCCGAGAAGTTCTACAACGAAGCGCTGCGCATCAATCCCAAGCACAAGGGCGCGCTCGAATACTCCGGCGAGCTCTACCTGATGACCGGCAATCTGCCGATGGCCGAACAGCGTCTGGCCGCGCTCGACAAGGCCTGCTTCCTGCCGTGCGAAGAGCACAAGGACCTGAAGAAAGCGGTCGCCAGCTACAAGGCCAACGGCAACAAATACGTCGGCGACTGGTAAACGACTGCAGCTTCTGCCGCGTTGCATCGAGTAGTGCGAACTGTTGCGCGTTCAACCGTGCCGTTCGTCTCCCGGCCGCCATGTCGGCGGCCGATACTCATCGCTGCAAATCGATGCGCCGGAGAGGCCGATGAACCTGATTGCCGGTGCCCGCTGGTTGCTCGCGCTGCGCTGGCGTCGCGCGTCGCGGCGCCACGGCAGCGATCCGGCCGACATGGGGACGGCGTTCGGCCTCGATGCGATCACCACCCTCGAGCCGCAATCGCTCGCTGACACGCCCGAGCACGACAACGGGGCCACGCCAAGCCGCTTCGAGCTGCGCTTGAACCGGCGCTCGACCCTGTAGCGCGCCTGAGGGCCGCAACGCCGCGGCTCAGATTTCCAGAACCAGCAGCGGGTCGTGCCCGTCGGTCTCGCCGCGCCGCTCGTGGCCGCGCGCATTGCAGACGACGCGGCTCGAGCCACCGGCGCGGCCAACGCGATAGTCCTGCCGGCAATGCAGGTGGCCGTGGATCCAGAGGTCTGCGCGCGGGATCAGGTCGTCGTCGGCGTTGCAGAAGCTTGCCGTGCCGCTGCGCGCGCCATAGCGCGGGTCGGCGCTGCGAACGCTGGGTGCGAAATGGGTGATGACGACCGTGCGGTCCCAGCCGGCGGGAGGGCGCATCAGCTCGACTTCCAGCCAGGCGCGGCAGGCGAGCGCTTCGACGCGAACCGCATCGACATCGAACGGCTGCCCGCCTCGGCTCGCCTGCATGAGCGCCGTGAAGTAGCCACCGGCGCGCATCGCCTTGGCACGGCCGGCAGCACCGAACAGATCGAAGTCGCTCCAGCGCGTCGTCCCGAGCAGGCGGATGTGGTGGCCGCGATCGTCGCCGACGATCAGGCTCTCCTGTTCGAGCAAGGTGATGCCGAGATCGCTGCAGCGCTGGCGCAGCGCGGGCAAGGCGGTCTCGAGATCGCGGCCGTCGAACTCGTGATTGCCGGCGACGAACACGACCGGTTGCGGCCAGTCGGCAAATCGTTCGAGGCCCGACCATTGGCTGTCGATGTCGCCAGCGAGAACGAGCAACTCCGCGCCGGGCGCGGGTTCAGGGTCGAACTGCTCGGTCTCGAGATGCAGGTCGGACAGCAGCTGCAGCCGCATTTCAATCCGGCAGGGTGAACTAGAAGGCGCGGATCAGGCGCCGGCGCCGTGACAGACCTTGAACTTGCGCCCGCTGCCGCACGGGCACGGATCGTTGCGGCCCACCTTGGGCGCGGCGCGGCGCACGGTCTCGACCTGGTAGCGCAGCGGCGCGGTCAGGTCGTAAAGCTCGCCGACACAGGAAACAACTTCCTCGATCGCGGCATCGAGGGTCGCGAGCGGCCGTTCCTTGGCGAGCAGCTCGGCCGTCGCTTCTTCGTCCGCACCCTCCGCCGGCAGGAAGCGGTAAAGGCGCGTCAGGATGGTCGCGACCGCTTCGTCTTCGAGCTCGTACATGGCCGGGAAGATGCTGGCGGCGAACTCGAAGCCGGCGACCCAGGGCAGGATCGCCCGCGTCGTCGCGTCGAGGACCGGGGCGCCCGGCTCCTCGGCGACGCTGCCGTCATCGGCCTCGTCCGGCTCGAGGATGAGCGGGTTGAAGCCGCCGAACTCGGCGAGCGAGCGATTCATCGCCGCGTGGCGCCGCGCGATCAGCTCGCGGACGCGCTGCTGCTCGAGCGTGGGCTCGGCCTCGCCCCAGCGGTGGCCACCCGCGTCGAAGACGTGCGGCAGCCAGCGCTCGCTCGCGATCAGCTCGGGCTGGACGATGACGCCCGCCAGGAAGCCATCGAGCATGACTACGTCGAGCGGCTCGAGCGGCTCGGGGACGCCGGCAAGCAATTCGTCGAGCTCGACGAACTCGGCGTCGGTCAGGTCCTGTTCCGATGCGGCAAGAGGCGGGCGCGACGGTGGCGCCGATTCGGAAAATGCCACCGGGCGCCGTTCAGCCGGCCAGCCGCGTCGCGATGCGCTGGCGCACCTGCGGCAACTCGTCGGGCAGGCGATTGGCGAGCTGCTTGAACAGCGCGTCGTGCAGTTCGAGCTCGCCTGCCCAGCTGGCGGCGTCGAGATCGGTCACGCGCTCGTAGCTCGCGCGGTCGAAGGCCAGGCCGGACCAGTCGAGGTCGTCGTAGCGCGGCGTCGTGCCGAACGCGGTGAGCTCGCCTTCAGCCGTACCTTCGACGCGATGCACGATCCATTCGAGCACGCGCATGTTCTCGCCATAGCCCGGCCAGACGAACTTGCCGTCGGCGCCCTTGCGGAACCAGTTGACGCAGAAGATCTTCGGCAGCGTCGCCCCGCGAGCGGCCAGCGTCGCGCCCATGTCGAGCCAGTGACGGAAGTACTCGCTCATGTTGTAGCCCATGAAGGGCAACATCGCGAACGGATCGCGGCGCACGACGCCCTGGGCGCCGGTGGCTGCCGCCGTGGTCTCGGAACCCATCGTCGCGGCCATGTAGACGCCTTCGGTCCAGTCGCGAGCTTCGGTGACCAGCGGCACGGTCGTCGAACGGCGACCGCCGAAGATGAAGGCGTCGATGGCCACGCCCTCGGGCGAATCCCATGCCGAGTCGAGTGCCGGGTTGTTGGTGGCGGCGACCGTGAAGCGCGCGTTCGGGTGCGCCGCCTTGGCGCCCGTCTCGCGGCCGAGCGTCGGCGTCCAGTCGCGGCCCTGCCAGTCGATCAGGTGGGCCGGCGCCGACTCGGTCATGCCTTCCCACCACACGTCGCCATCATCGGTCAGGGCGACGTTGGTGAAGATCGTGTCGCGCAGCAGGCTCGCCATGCAGTTCGGGTTCGTCTTCTGGTTGGTTCCCGGGGCGACGCCGAAATAGCCGGCCTCGGGATTGATCGCGTAGAGCCGCCCGTCCTTGCCCGGCTTGATCCAGGCGATGTCGTCGCCGATCGTCGTGACCGTCCAGCGGCCGAGCGCCGGCGGCGGAATCAGCATCGCGAAGTTGGTCTTGCCGCAGGCGCTCGGGAATGCCGCCGCGACGTGATGCTTCTTGCCCTCGGGCGACGTGACGCCGAGCACCAGCATGTGCTCGGCCAGCCAGCCCGGGTTGCCCGTCGCCTTGTCGGCGGCGGCCCGACCCATGACCGAGGCGATGCGCAGCGCGAAGCATTTCTTGCCGAGCAGGGCATTGCCGCCGTAGCCCGAGCCGTAGCTCCAGATCTCGCGCGTCTCGGGATAGTGGACGATGTACTTGGTGACGTTGCAGGGCCAGGCCACGTCCTCGTCGCCCGGCGCGAGCGGCGCGCCGACGGAGTGCATGCACGGCACGAAGTGACCCTCGGCGCCGAGAACTTCGAGCACCTTCCGGCCCATGCGCGTCATGACTTTCATGCTGACCGCGACATAGGCGCTGTCGGTGAGCTCCACGCCGATATGCGCGATGTCGGAGCCGAGCGGACCCATCGAGAACGGCACGACGTACATCGTGCGGCCGCGCATCGCGCCCTTGAACAGCGGCCGCGTGCCATCGGCCTTGCCGGTCTGCAGGAGCTCGCGCATCGCCGCCGGCGCCATCCAGTTGTTGGTGGGACCGGCGTCCTCCTCCCGCTCGGAGCAGATGAAGGTGCGGTCTTCTACCCGGGCGACGTCGCTCGCACTGCTCCGGGCGAGAAAGCTGTGCGGACGCAGCTCCGGGTTCAGCTTCGTCAGCGTGCCGGCGGCGACCAGTTGGGCGCACAAGCGGTCGTACTCGGCATCGCTGCCGTCGCACCAGTGCACGTCGCGGGCTTCGGTGAGGGCGGCCATCTCGCGCACCCACGCAGCGAGCTTGCGGTGCCGAACGTAGGCCGGCGGATCGATCGCCGCGCCGCGCGCCAGGGGTCGGTTCATGAGGGATTCCCGTGTCGATAGGTTTTGTATGGACGCGGATCAGCCGGACCGCATCTCGGCAGCAGAGTCTTCAGCGTATTGCGTTCGTTCGGGCGGACGTCTCGTTCGCCTCGGATCGAAGCGCTGTTGGCGCGTTGACGGACCCTGCGGCGTCTTGCTCTTGGAGTGGCGCGAGTGTACCGGTCGGCCCGCGCCAGCTTTCGACCGCTCGGCAAGAAGCCACGGCAGCAATAATCCGCCGATGCTGCGTCGCCCCTTGCTTCTCGCCGGCCTCGCGCTCGCTGTGTCGCCGGCGGTCCGGGCCCAGCGAGGGCCCGGCGCGACGCCGCCGCTGCGTCTCGGCGTCGACTACGCGCTCGTCGAGTCGGGGCTCGCGGCGAGCCTGCAGCACGCTTTCGGTGCCGACACGGGCATCCCGGTCAAGCTCGTCGCCGGCCCGGCGCTGGCGGTCCTCGAATCGCTGAAGGAAGGCGAGGTCGACGCGGCGCTGACCAACGCACCCCGGGCCGAAGCGGTACTCGACGATCAGGGCCTGGCCCACGACCGTCAGGCGATTGCGGTAAGCGAGTTCGTGCTGGTCGGCCCCGCGGCGCGGGTACGCGGCAAGCCACCGGTCACGGGCCACAGCGGCGTCGAAGCGTTGCTCCGCATCCGCGAGCTGGCGAGCGCCGCCCCGGACAGCACGGTCTTTCTTTCCGCCGGCGACGGCTCCGGAACCCATGTCGCCGAACAGGCGCTGTGGCGCGCTGCCGGCATCGAGCCGCTGGCGCCGTGGTACGTGAGCGCGCCCGCGCCGGCCGGTTTCGTCGCCAGGGTGCGCGGCCGCGGCGCCTACGCGTTGGTCGAGCGGGGCGCGTGGTCGGCGGCCGGCGGAGCGCCACTCGCCGTGCTGGTCGAAGGCGACCTCCAACTCGCCGAATCGGTGCATGTCATGCGCGGGTTTCGATCGGCCCATCCCGCGGGCAAGATCTTCGTCGGCTGGATCGCTGGCCGCCGCGGCCACGCGGTCGTCGCCGTGCATCGCGGATACCGTCCACCGGCCTGAACAACCAGGGTTCGATGAAGACCGGTACGGTCCTGAGCCTCAACGTGGCGCGCGCGCAGCCTGTCGCGATCAACGGCCGCAAGGTGATGACCGCGATCGGCAAACGCGCGGTCGAGGGCGAGCGCCTGGTCCTGTCACTCGGCATCGAAGGCGACGAGCAGGCCGACCTCAGGGTGCACGGCGGTCTGGGCAAGGCGGTCTATGCCTACCCGAGCGAGCACTATCCATTCTGGAAGACGGTGCGGGCGCAAGCCCGGGTCGCCCTCTGGGACGAAGAGCTTCCGTTCGGCTCGCTCGGCGAGAACCTGACGCTGCAAGGCGTCGTCGAAAGCGATCTCTGGATCGGCGACGTCCTGCGCTTTGCGAACTGCGAGCTTGCCGTCAGCGAGCCGCGCTTCCCGTGCTTCAAGTTCGTCGCCGCCATGGGCTTCAAGCACGCCGCCAAGCTGATGGTCGAGAGCGGCTGGTGCGGGGCCTATCTTGCCGTGCGCGTACCTGGAACGATCGCGGCCGGACAAGCCTTCGACCTCGTCTCGGGGCCGCGCCAGGTCGGCATCACCGAGCTGTTCCGCGCCCGGATGCGCCGCGACGCGGCGGCTTGAAGACGTGTCGGCGGCAGCCGGCTCAGGCCGCTGCCAGCGCCGGATAGTCGGTATAGCCCTCGGCCCCGCCGCCGTAGAGCGTCTTCTGGTTCAAGGGCGCGAGTGGCACGTCGCGACGCAGACGCGCGACCAGATCCGGGTTCGAGATAAAGGGGCGGCCGAAGGCGACCAGATCGACGCTGCCGTTCGCCACCGCTTCGATCGCCATGGCGCGCGAGTAGCCGTTGTTGACCATCCAGGCGCCGCCGGGGTGGTCGTGCTTGAAGCGCTCGCGCAGCTGGGCGTAGTCGAACGCGACGTTGTCGCGCGCACCACCGGTTTGTCCCTCGATGAGATGCAGGTAGGCCAGCTTCAGCGGCGCCAGTCGCTCGACCACGTGGTTGAACAGCGATTGGGCGTCGCTGTCTTGCTGCGCGTCGTTGGCCTGCGTGACGGGCGAGAGCCGCAGGCCGGTGCGACCCGCGCCGACTTCGGCGGCGACCGCGTTCATCACCTCGAGCAGGAGGCGCGACCGATTCGCCTGCGATCCTCCGTACCCGTCGCTGCGATCGTTGATGCTGTCGCGCAGGAACTGTTCGAGCAGGTAGCCATTGGCGCCATGCACCTCGACGCCGTCGAAGCCGGCCACGAGCGCCGAGCGCGCCGCATGGCGGTAGTCGGCAACGATCCTCGGCAGCTCTTCTTCGCGCAGCGCCCGTGGCACTGAGACCGGCACGAAGCCGTCCTTGGTGAAGGTCTTGCCGTTCGCGGCACGCGCCGTCGACGACACCGGCGATTGCCCGCTCGGCTGCAGGGAGACATGCGAAATGCGCCCGACGTGCCAGAGCTGGACGACGATCGTCCCGCCGGCCGCATGCACCGCGTCGGTGATGCGGCGCCAGCCGGCGACCTGCTCGTCGCTGTAGATGCCGGGCGTGTCGAGATAGCCCTGGCCTTCGGGGCTGATCTGAGTGGCCTCGGTGACGATCAGGCCGGCCGAAGCGCGCTGCGCATAGTAGGTTGCCATGAGCGGGGTCGGCCTTTGCCGCGGCCCCGCCCGGTCACGTGTCAGCGGCGCCATGACGACGCGGTTGCGAAGGATCAGATCGCCGGCGCGCGCCGGCTCGAACAAGTTGGGCATGAGTCGTTCGGGCAGGGAAAACCCTGAAGGCTACGGGAACGACGTTCTTCGTGCCGGCTCGCGGCTTTGCGCTGCGGACCGAAGGCTCCGGGAAGGCGCGGCGTCGGGCTCTACATTAGGTGCCCCGCTCCGCCCATCGCCCCGATGCTCGCCTACCGCCACGCCTTCCACGCCGGCAATCACGCCGACGTGCTGAAGCACACCGTGCTCATGCTCGTGCTTCGCCACATGAATGCGAAGCCGAAGGGCTACCGCTTCGTCGACACGCATGCCGGCGCCGGAGGCTACTCGCTCGAGGGCCGCTATGCGCAGAAGAAGGGCGAGTACGAGCGCGGCATCGGCCGCCTCTGGACGCGCACCGACCTCCCCGAAGTGCTTGCCGACTACGTCGAGCTCATTCGCCGCTTCAATCCCGACGGCGTGCTCGCCCAGTACCCTGGATCGCCAGCGCTGGCGCAGATGCTGCTGCGCCGGCAGGACCAGTTGCGCGCCTTCGAGCTGCATCCGACCGAGCAGAAGATCCTGCGCGCGACGCTCGCCGCGACGCCCGACGCCATCGCCTACGACGGCGACGGCTTTGCCGGCCTGAAGTCGCAGTTGCCGCCCTCGAGCCGGCGCGGCGCCGTGCTGATGGACCCCAGCTACGAAGGCAACGGCGACTACGGCCGGGTGGTGGCGACGCTGCGCGACGCGTTGACGCGCTTCGCCGAGGGCGTCTACATGGTCTGGTACCCGCAGGTCAGCAAGCTCCAGGCGGCCAACCTGCCGAAACGGCTCGAAGCGCTGGCACCGAAATCATGGCTGCACGTGCGCCTGAGCGTGCAGCAACCCGACGCGCAAGGCTACGGCCTGGCCGGCAGCGGGATGTTCGTCGTCAACCCGCCGCACGCCTTGAGTGCGCAGCTCGCCGACGTATTGCCCTGGATGGTCGACGTGCTCGGGCAATACGACGGGGCTCATTTCGGACTCGACCGTCTCGACGCCTGAGTCCCCGCCTGAGCGGGCCGCGAGACGCGTCCTGCGTTCGTCGCGCAGCGCGCGCCTCGCTTCGAAGTAGTCCTCGCAGAACGACTGGCCCATTCCTTGCGAAGGAATGTCACGGAGTTGTCTCGCTTCCGTAAAGTTACCTACACCGTTGTTGCCGGCTTGCCAAGCTGAGTCTCCCCGAAGTGACCGTAACGAATGCGCTGGTGAAGATTGCTTCGTGAACCCGGGCGCACGATCGGTGCGCTCGTGCTCTGGCGCTCGTCTGTGCACGATCTGCACCGGTGAGATTTCGTCGGCGCGTGGCGCCATCCAACGACCATAAGAGGGAAACGATGTTTCGACATAAACAGACCAGTCTGGCCATCATGGCTCTGTGCGCGGGAGGTATCGCGACGACCGCTGTAGCACAGCAGCAACAACCGCCCGCTCAGCCGCAAACGCTGCAACGGGTCGAGGTCACGGGTTCGAACATCAAACGCATCGACGCCGAGTCGGTTGCGCCCGTCCAGATCATCACGCGCGATCAGATCCAGCGTTCCGGCCAGCCGACGATTGCCGACGTGCTGCGCAACATCCCGGCCAACACCGGCGGCAGCTTCGGCGAGAACTTCACCAACAGCTTCGCGCCGGGCTCCTCCGGCATTTCGCTGCGCGGCCTGGGCGAAAAGACAACGCTCGTCCTCATCAATGGCCGACGCACCAGCAACTACGGCTTCGCGCAGAACCTGCAGGACTCGTTCGTCGACCTGAACTCGATTCCGACCAGCGCCGTCGAGCGTGTCGAAATCCTGAAGGACGGCGCCTCGGCCATCTACGGCTCGGATGCGATCGCCGGCGTGGTGAACATCATCCTGCGCAAGGACTACAAGGGCTTCGAGGTCAGCGGTGGCGGCGGCCGCGCCAGCGGCAAGAACGAATACAACGGCACCTTGACAGGCGGCTTCGGCGACCTTGGCTCCGACAAGTTCAACGTGTTCGGCGTGCTTGACTTCTATCACCGCGACCTGATCGAGCTGTCCGACACGCCGTTCGGCAAGAGTCGCGATTACCGCGGCCAGCCTGGCGGCCGCAACTTCACGTCGTTGGCCAGCGGCGGCACCTGGCGCCAGCTGGATCCCGTGACCGGTGCCCTGACCAACACCTTCAAGGCCAGCACGTCATGCTTCGGCAAGGTCATTACCGGAACCGAAGCGCTGGCGCAGGGCCTCACGACGAGCGCCGCGCAAGGCGCCGCGACCAATACCTTCTGCTCGAAGGACTTCAACGACCAGTTCACCGCAGAGCCGAAGACCGATCGAATCGGCTTCCTCGGCCGCGGCACGTACGAGTTCTCGCCCAACGTCTCGGCCTACCTCGAGGTGGGCCTGAGCCGCGTGAAGTCGTTCTCGACTTTCCAGAACGCGTTCTTCGCCGGGACCACTGGCCTCGAGAGCACGCCCGCGGGCCTCGTACCGTTCAGCTACAACGTGACCTTCGCCCCCGGCGTCGCGGGAAATCCGTTTGCCACGAATGCCCGCTACAGCGGCGTGAACACCGACCTGGGTACCCGCAACAACGACGTCACGTCGGACACCGGGCGATTCGTCGCCGGCCTGACCTATACCCTGGGCACATGGGACCTCGACAGCGCTGCCGGCTATTCGCGCAACTCGGTCAAGGCGATCAGCCAGAACAACCTGTCCTTAGCCGGGACGAGCGCGGCCTTCGGCGTGCCGACCACCCCGCAGCCGCCTGTGCCGGTGTCGACGGCGAGCACCTACAACCTCGACGACAACACGCAGAACTCGGCCGCCGTTCGTCAGAGCATGCTCATCGACTCGCCGCGCAAGGCAACGTCGACGCTGTACTTCATCGACACCAAGGCCAGTACCGAGTTCCAGCAGATCAAGCTGCCCGGCGGCCCGCTCGGCCTGGCGGTCGGTGCGGAATACCGTCGCGAATCGCTGAACGACCGTCCTGACGCGGCCTCGACGAACGGCGAAATCCTCGGCCTCGGCACCACGGCGACCGACGGTTCGCGCAACAGCCAGGCAATCTATGCCGAGCTGCGGCTGCCGATCCTGAAGAACCTCGAAATGCAAGTCGCCGGCCGCTACGATCACTACAGCGACTACGGCGGCTCGGCGACGCCGAAGGTCGGCCTGAAATACACGCCGACCGACACGATCGCGCTGCGCGCCAACTACGGACGCGGCTTTCGCGCACCGAGCCTGCCCGAGATCTCGCCGTCGTCGGCGACGTTCTTCACGCAGGTGATCGATCCGCAGACGGGCGAAATCGCCAACATCTCGGGCAAGTTCGTGGGCAACCCGAAACTCAAGGCCGAGAAGTCGACGAGCCTGAACTACGGCATCGTCTTCCAACCGACCAAGGACCTGAGCGCCAGCCTCGACTTCTATCGGATCCGCTGGAACAACATCGTCGGCGCGCCTTCGTTCCAGCAGACCGTTGACGACGCGTGCCCGAACCCGCCGCAGGCCGATGGCGACCCGCCTTGCCCGTCGTCGCCGAACGTCGTCCGCAATCCGGAGGACAACGCGATCGTCACGGTGCTAACGGGCTACGAAAACATCTCGTCGCGCGTGACGAGCGGTCTCGACATGGACCTGACCTACGCGATTCCGACTGTTTCCCTTGGCAAGTTCACGGCTCACCTGGACGCAAACTACCTGCTCAAGTTCGTCGAGGACGGCACCAGCACCAACGACTCGAACAGCGGCTTCAACACCATCCCACGCCTCAAGGCTTCGGCCTCCTTGGATTGGGACTACTCTGCGTTCAAGTTCACGGGCCGCTGGAACTACACCAAGGGCTGGACGCAGGCGGCGCTGCCGGGCTCGTACTTCGCGCCACAGAATCCGGCGTTCCAGACCGGTGTCTATCGCGACAAGACGCCGGACTACTACACGTTCGACATCTTCGGTAGCTACCAGGTCACCAAGAACTTCTCGGTGAACGGGTCGGTGGTCAACCTGTTCAATCGGAAGCCTCCTTACGATCCCGGCTTCAGCGGCACCTTCTTGTACGACTTCAGCGAGTTCGATGCCCGCGGTCGTCTGTACCGCGTCAACCTGACCTACAAGATGTGACGCCTGTCGTGGCGGACATCCGCCGCGACAACGATCACTGCGAGTCGAAGCCCTCGGACATAAACTGTTCGGGGGCTTTTTTTTAGTGCTTAGACCACCGTCCGATTCCCGATGGAGTTCCAATGATTCTGAAGACCATTCTGCCCGCGCTGATGGCGCTGAGCGCATGCGGTTTCGCGGTGTCGGCGCACGCCCAGGCCGCGTCGGCACCAGCCGCAAAGGTCGTGCCCGTGCCGCTGGAAGAATTCATGCGGTTGCCGGCTTACGCCTCGCCGCGCGTATCACGCAACGGCAAGTACTTCGCCGTGACGATTCCCATCAATGGGAAGATGAACGTCGCGGTCGTCGATCTGGAAACGCGCAAGGGGACGGCGCTGACGAACTTCGACAACTTCGACGTGATCAGCATGCGTTGGGTCGGCAACGACCGCCTGCTGTTCAGCTTGGGTCAGCGCGACTCGCCTACGGGCCCGGGCAGTTTCCTGGGCGGCGGCCTGTTCATGGTCAGCCGCGACGGCAAGGAGTCGCGCCAGCTCGCCTCGACGGTTCAGGAGCTTCGCAAGAACCGCCAGAATGTCTACCGCCCTATGCGGGTGTTGCGCAACATCCCCGGTAGCGACGACGAGGTCATCGTCGAAGCCACGCTGCGGGACTCAGAGTCGTACGACGTTTATCGCCTGAACATCGTGACCGGCAGGACCACGCTGCTGACCTCGACCCGTCCGACTCTGGCCGAAAGCTGGCTCCTCGACAGGAACCGGATTCCGCGCGTGGTAACCGCGGAAATCAAGAACACGACGACCAAGGCGGTCTACTACCGCAAGACGGAGAACGACCCGTTCGAGGAAATCGCCCGCTACGACGAGACCAAGCCCGGCACTTTCGATCCGCTGTATTTCGAGGCCAACAACCAGACCATGCTGGTTGCGACCAATGCCAACCGGAACACGACCGGCATCTATCGCTATGACCCGAACACGAAAAAGCTCGGCGATCTCGTTGCCGAAGATGCCAAGTTCGACCTCGACTCGGTCGACACCGACCCCGTCACCGACGAGTTGCTGGGCTATACGGTCGACGCCGAAAAGCCCCGGCAGGTATTGCTGACGGAAAACGACAAGCGGATCCAGCGCATGGTCGACAGTGCCTTGCCTGGCACCTTCAATTCGTTCGAGAAAGTGCGCGGCGACCTCTATCTGGTGTCGTCCTATTCGGACCGCAGCCCGATGAACTGGTACATCCTCGATGAAGGCAAGCGCACGCTCGAGGACCTGTTTTCGAGCCGACCCTGGCTGACGCCGGACAAATTGACGGAGATGCGGCCGTTCGTCCTGAAGACGCGCGACGGCCTGGAGATTCCCTCCTACTACTTCCTTCCGATCGGCTACAAGCCGGGCCAGAAGCTGCCGACCGTGGTGCACATCCACGGTGGCCCCTTCGCGCGGGCCGATGAATGGGGCGGAGGCTACGGCTATCGCGAGGCGCAAATCCTCGCTTCGCGCGGCTACGCCGTGGTGCTGCCGAACTTTCGCATCACCCCTGGGTTCGGCAGCAAGATCTTCTACAGCGGCTTCGGAGCCTACGGCAAGCAAATGGTCGACGACCACGAAGACGCAGCGAAGTGGGCCATCGCGCAGGGCTTCGCAGATCCCGATCGGATCTGCATCTCCGGGGCAAGCTACGGTGGCTACGCGACGCTGATGTCGCTGGCCCGCTTCCCCGATGTCTTCAAGTGCGGAATCGCCGGAGCCGCGCCGACCGACATGGAAGTGCAGTTGACATCGCCGCAAGGAGACACGGCCGGCAACGCGTCGGGCGTCGAATTCTGGAAGGCCGTCATCGGCGTGACGGACACCTCGAAGATCCCGCACGATATCTCGCCGGTCTATCTCGCCGACAAGATCAAGCAGCCGGTGATGTTGTATTGGGGTGCCGACGACATCCGGGTGCCGATCGAGCAAGGGAACGTGATGATCCGGGCCCTCGAGAAGGCGGGCAACCCACCCAAGGTCGTGCTCATCAAGAAGGAAGAGGGTCACGGCTTCGGTCGGGTCGAAAACAACATCGACCTGTACACGAAGATGCTCGACTTCCTCGACACCAACATCGGGCCCAAGAGCAAGCGCTGAGAGGCGCTGCCCTGGCTCAGCCCGCGCCGATGCGCGGGCTTTTTTCCGCGCGACTCAATCTGGCGGCGGCACCCGCTTCAAGTCGCGGAACGCGGCGAACAGCCAGGACCGCATGCCGACGAGCAGGGTGTAGGGCGTTCGCTGCTCGTCCGGAAGTTTCTGCTCGACGACGTGCGCACGCGCGAAGTCCTGACCGACGCGCTGCAGCCTTTCCACCAGGGTCGCGGCCAGGCCCTTCGAGATCTCGCCGTGCACGAGCATGATCAGTTCGCCCTCGCCGTCGAACCCGCCGCTCAGGTAGTCGGCCGCCACGTGCTCGCGGAAATAGCGCATCACCGGCCCGTGGGGCAGCCAGCGGAATCCCTTGGCGACCTTGAGGCGGTAGCGGTTGAGCGGCCGCAACTCGATGATGCCGAGGCGGTCGAGCCGAGCCAGATACTTCACGCACTCGGCATCGCTGAACGCGTATTCGCGCGTCATCTCCTCGAAGCTCCATTGGCTGAGGCAGCAGATCGCCAGCAACAGCAACTTGCGATCGGCGACGACGGCCGCCTCCTGCTCGGCGCTCAGCTCGTGCGAGAGCGGCTGCGCATCGGCGACCTTGCGTGCGAGCTCGGCGAAGTCCATCTTCAGCACACGCAGCATCGCGTCGATGCGCGAGAGCGGCATGTCGGACTTCGCGAACACGCGCTTGACGCTCGACTCCGACATGCCGAGGGCATCGGCCAGATCGGCGTACGTGACGCCGGCCGCGCGCAACTCGGCCTTCAGCGCATTGACGAGATCCTGGGTCGTGCTCATGAGGCCGATGAAGCTGGCGCGCAGTATCGCCGAGCGGGTAGCGCGCCGCGCTACCGCAGGGAGCCATGCCTGCCACGCTCGCCAGAGCGATGGCGCGGGCCCCACTGGCTGACGAAGATCACGGCGTTCATTCACAACGCCTCTCGAGGCAAACCATGCAAGCCACACTGATCCGCCACGACACCAAGGCCTGGAAAGTACAGGTATGGATTTCGTTCCTCGCCGCTGCCATGCTTTGCGCGACGGGCCTGGCCTTTCTGCCCGGCCGCGATCTCGACCGGGCCTTCATGATGATGGGCTACGTGTTCTGCGTATCGGCCGCGTTCGCGCTCGCCAAGTTCATCCGCGACAACGAGAGAAGCAAGGTCGATACGCCGCTCTGGGGTCTCGTCGTCTGGTCCGGATTTGCGCTGGCCGTGGCGCTCACCGGCTGGGGCCTCGTGCAGATGGAGATCAGCCCGACCTACAAGGCCTTTCTGGGCGTGAGCTGGCTGTTCCTCCTCTCGGTCACCTTCACGCTTGCCAAGACCTTGCGCGACGCCCACGAAGCCTCGATCGCCGAAGCGCGACGCGGCGGCATGTCGACTTGTTCGTCGTGCGAATCCGAATGAACGAATCCTCTTCGGCCCTTGTTTTCTTCATGGAGTCTTTGCTATGACCACCTTCCTTCACGCTCGTCGCTTCTGCGCTGCCATCTCCATCGCACTTGGCATTTGCTCAGCGGCCCACGCCCAGTCGAGCATCTCCGACGCCAGCGTTCTCTCGATGCTGCCGATCGCGGTGTCGGTGGCGGCGCCGGCGGCGTTGCTGTCGGCCGGCGCAGCGCTCACGGTCGTCTCCGTCGAAGCGACGAGCATCGGCGCGATCTGGGTGCTCGAGCGCGCCTCCGATGGCGCCCGTGCCAGCGTGCGGCTGGCCGGGCGCGGCATCGCTGGCGCATCGGTCGCCGCCGGTACCGCCATTGCCGTCACGGCCATCAGCACCGGCTGGGTGCTCTCGGCGGCCAGCGAAGCGATCGCCTTCGTTCCCAACGAGATCGGCGCTGCGCTTCTCTACAACGAGAGGATCACGCGATGAGCGCGCCGCATCGATGGCGCGGCCGCGTGCGCGGCGTGCTCGCGGCCCTGATCGTCGCGCTGGGCCTGGCCAGTGGCGCCGCTCAGGCCGGCCGAAGCTGCGAGCAGCGCTCGCCCACGGCCGAGACGATCGTGCGGGCGATGACGCTCGCCGAGCACACCGCCGCTCGTCTCGACCAGACCGGTGCAGACGTCGTCGTTCTCGCTCGCGCCGGCCAGAACCTCAGCGAGTACGGACTTCGCTACTCGCATCTCGGCTTCGCGTATCGGGAGAGCGTCGGCAAGCCCTGGCGCATCGTCCACAAGCTGAACCAGTGCGGCTCGGCACGCGCGTCCCTCTACCGGCAAGGCCTCGGCGAATTCTTCCTCGACGATCTCTGGCAATACGAAGCCGCCGTCGTCGTCCTCGCGCCCGAGGCGCAGGTCCGCTTGCTGGCCGCCCTGACCGACAACGCGCGGATCGCGCGACTCGACACGCCGGCTTACAGCATGGTCGCCTACCCGT
The DNA here is from genome assembly GCA_039933535.1 of Caldimonas sp. Taxonomy (GTDB): domain Bacteria; phylum Pseudomonadota; class Gammaproteobacteria; order Burkholderiales; family Burkholderiaceae_C; genus Schlegelella_A. Next base: position 16,576 of record JBDTNU010000044.1, read on the forward strand.
GGTCCGATCGCTACCAGCAGTCGAACCAATGGGCGATCGAGACACTAGCGATGACCGAAGACGCCGGGGCCAGCACGCGCGACCGGGCGCAAGCGTGGCTGCGCCTGAAGGGCTACGAGCCGACGACGCTTCATCTCTCGGCGTTGAAGCGCCTGGGCGCCAGGATGTTCTCCGCCAACGTCGCGTTCGACGATCATCCCAACGACAAGCGTTTTGCCGATCGCATCGAAACGGTCACTGTCGACTCGGTGTTCCGCTGGCTCGATCGTTCCGGCCTGGGCGGAAAAGTCGAAGTCATCAGGTAGATTCGAGAACGCCCCGGGGCACCTCATGGAGACTGGCTTGGACATTCCTGTCGACACCGCCTCGGGCCTGCCCGCCGCATCGGCGCCCGTGCATCCGAACCAGTTCGCCCTGCTTTGCCAGCGCCGCTTCGCACCGTTCTTCTGGACCCAGTTCCTCGGCGCCGGCAACGACAACCTGTTCAAGTTCGCGTTCACCGTGATGGTGACGTACCAGCTGCAGCTCAGCGACGCATTCCTGCAGCCGCAGCTTGCCGGGCTGACGATCGGCGCCCTCTTCATCCTGCCGTTCCTGCTGTTTTCGGCGACCAGCGGACAGCTGACCGACAAGTACGACAAGACCCGCGTGATCCGCTTCGTCAAGAACCTAGAGATCGGCATCATGCTGCTGGCAGCCTGGGGCTTCTGGATCGCCAGTCCCTACGTGCTGCTCGCCTGCGTGTTCCTGA
>JBDTNU010000045.1:0-16938 GCA_039933535.1 Caldimonas sp.
CCGCCAGCGGCGAGCCGATCATCGCGCCGCCGCCGAAGCCCATGATGGCCATGCCAGTGGCCATGCCGCGCCGATCGGGGAACCACTTGATGAGCGTGCTCACCGGGCTGATGTAGCCGAGGCCGAGGCCGATGCCGCCGATCACGCCGGAGCCGAGGATCATGAGCCAGAACTGGTGCAGATAGATGCCGAGCGCCGAGATCAGCATGCCGCCGCCCCAGCAGACGGCCGCGACCACGCCCGCCTTGCGCGGGCCGGCGCGCTCGAGCCAGCCGCCCCAGAGCGCTGCCGAACAGCCGAGGAAGACGAAGAACAGCGTGTACATCCAGCCGAGCGTGGCGATGCGCCAGTCGCAGGTGGTCGTGAAGAGTTCGGACCAGAAGCTCACGTCCTTGCCGCAGGAGACGGCGGCGTTGATGCCGATCGCCTTCGAGAGCGGCAGCCAGAACACCGAGAAGCCGTAGGCCATGCCGATGCAGAGGTGGATCGCCAGCGCCGCCGGCGGCACGAGCCACCGGTTGAAGCCGGAACCGGCGATGGTGCGTTCCTTTGCGAGCAGTCCAGGTTCGCCCGGCGGGCCGAGCGGGTTCATGACGGCGGACATTCGGTCTCCTTGATGTAGGTCTTGACGACCGGGTCTGTGCCCGGTAGCACTGAATATCGCGGTGCGGGCCGACGCATGTCCAATGGGATTTGGACTTGAGCCGATTCATCTGTCGAATGACGCGGCGCAGCAACGCGCCGACGGCGGCGCCGAATCAGCCCGGGAGAAGTCCGCTGTGTGTGGCCGCGTGGGCCAGCCACTTCGCGTCGGCGGCGAGACGCAGCGCGGCCTTCTGCGTGAGCGACAGCAGGCCGCCCTTCGGCAGCAGCAGGTCGATCGGTGTCACGACTTCGGGCGCGACGAGCGGCCGCGCCTCGAGCTCGGGATACTGCAGCGCGACCGCTACCAGCGCCCCCGGCATCACGCTGCACACATTGCCGGCAAGCACCGCGAGCACGAGCGGCAGCACGGCATTGGTCTCGATGACGGGCCGCGGCCGCACCCCGGCCGTGGCGAACGCGGCGTCGATGATGGTGCGGTTGTGCATCTCCGGCGTCAGCATGCAGAGCGGCTCGTCGGCCGCTTCCGTCCAGGTCACCGCGGTGCCGACGCGACGTGACGTCGCGGCTGCGCCGATGCGCCGCCGCAGCAAGAAGTAGTGCTCCTTGTACTGCGGCAGAACTTCGATCCGCGTTCTGCGGTCGGTCGCTCGCTCACCGTAGCCGAACGCCAGATCGAGTGCCAGGCTCTCGATGCCCGATTCGATCTCGAGCGAGCTGAGCGAGCGCAGCGCCGGCATGACACCGGGATGGCGCTCGCGCATCCAGGCCGCGAACCGGGCGGCGATCGGCATCGCCGTCGGCACCGCGCCGACGACAAGGCTTCCGGTAGGCTGCACTTCGAGCGCATGCAGCTCCTGACGCAGGGTCTCGCGGTCATGCAGCATGCGGTGCGCCGTAGCGAGCACCTTCTGCCCCTCGAGCGTCAGGCCCTCGTACTGCCGGCCGCGGCGCACGATCGTCACGCCGAATTCCAGCTCGAGCGCACGCACCGCGTTCGACAACGCCGGCTGGGTGATGTGGCACGCCTGCGCCGCGCGGCCGAAGTGCCGATGCTGCTCGAGCGCGGCGAGATAGCGCATCGCTTCCAGTAGGTTCATGCGTCGCCACCCCGTGGCGGAGGGGAGAGGGAGTCGAACCCTCCCGGCGGCGCGTGGCGCCACCCACCGGGTTTGAAGCCCGGCCGTCCCACCGGAGACGTTTCCCCTCCTCGTTCCCGCATCGTCATCTTCGGCCCCGACTGTCGAACAGGTCGCAGTCGGCACGCAGCCGGTGCACATCGCCGACGCGGCGCAGCAGGCCGACGCGATCGAAGTACTCGACGATCTGGATCGCCCGCTTTCTGCCGAGGCCGCTCGCGTCGCGAAACGCGGCCGCGCTGACGTCACCGTCGCGCGAGGCGATCTCGCGGACCATCGCGGCGGCGCGCGCCAACGTCGGCGGCGGATAGTAGAGATCCTTCACCACCTGATGCAGCTCGCCGCGCTGCGCGACGCGCGCCAGCGCCGCACGCACCACCGCCTCGGGCTCGTGCGCGTCGGCGGCGAGATTGCGGACCCAGGGTGGGTCGAAGCCGCCTTCGAGCAAGCGCGGCAGCAGCTTGTCGGCGATGCGTTGCTCGGCGGCGGAGAGCCTTGCCAGGTGACCGGGCAGCATGAGGTGGCCACCACGCTGCAGCACCGTGCCAGCACCGATCGCCGCATCGAGCACGGCGCGCCAGAGCGGCTCGGCCATGCGCGGCGCAACGAGTCGACGCAGTCGCGCGGCATCGGGGCCGGGCTCGTCCGGATGCTGTCGATGGAAGATCTCGAGCGCTTCGATGAGCTTGCCCTGCCAGAGAGCGACCGACGTGGCGCCGAGCGCCCACAGGGTCTCGCCGCGACGCGCGAGCAGCCCGCCCTTCGGCAGCCGCGCGACGTTGCGAGAGCTCGCCTCCGTGTCCACGGCCTCGATCGTCTCGGGCAGGGCTTGCGCTTCGGCGCGACGCCACGATTCGAGGTCGAGGCCCTCGGGCGAGGCGGCGAGCGCAGCGGCGAGACGAAAGCCCGGCGATTCATGTCGCGCGGCGTCGAGCATCGCCAGCCGAGCCGGTGTGCGCCGATAGCGCGCCGGCGCGAACGGGTCGAGCACCGTGCCGCCAGCGATCGTGCGCGTTGCCGACGCATCGCGAAGCACGACGCGATCGCCGCGCCAGGCCGCGATCTTCCGGCGCAGCACGAGCTGGATGCGGCCGCTCTGGCCGGGCTCGATGATGTCGCTGCCCGCGTCGCCATCGACGTCGAGGACCGCGACGCTGGCGAGCGTGTCGCTCGCGCCGATGTGCACGTGTACGACGCAGCCCGAGCGCAGGGCACGACCTTCGCCGCGCCAGACCTCGACGCGCGCGTCGAGCCGATCGGTCTCGAGCGCGATCGCCGGCTCGACCAGCCAGTCGCCTCGCGCGATCGCGTCCTTCTCGATGCCGACGAGGCCGAGCGCGACGCGCTGCCCGGCGACGGCGCGATCGACGGCCGCGTTCTGCGCATGGATGCTGCGCACGCGCGCCTCCAGCGATCGCGTTCCGGGAACCAGGCGCAGCACGTCGCCGATGGCGACCGAGCCGCCGTGCGCCGAACCGGTCACGACCGTTCCCGCGCCGGCCAGCGAGAACACGCGATCGACGGCAAGGCGAAAACCGGCGCCGACGTCTCGCGCGGTCGACGTCGCGTGCGCGGCATCGACGAGCAGGTCGCGCAGCGCGGAGACGCCGGCGCCGCCCGTCGCCGAGACGACGGCGAGCGGCACGCCTTCGAGCGGTGTCGCCGCGGTGAGCTCACGGGCCGCCCGGCAGACCTCGGCAATGCGCGCGTCGTCGACGCGGTCCGCCTTGGTGACGACCACGGCGCCGCGTGACACGCCGAGCAACGAGAGCACGGCCAGGTGCTCCCGTGTCTGCGGCATGACGCCGTCGTCGGCCGCGATCAGGAGGAGTGCGTAGTCGATGCCGGTCGCACCCGAAAGCATCGTCGAGACCAGGCGCTCGTGGCCGGGCACGTCGATGAAGCCGATGCGCTCGCCGCCGACGCCGCTCGCGCCTGGCGCATCGAGGAACGCATAGCCGAGCTCGATGCTGATGCCACGCTTCTTCTCCTCGGGCAGGCGATCGGTGTCGACGCCGGTGAGCGCGCGCACCAACGTCGTCTTGCCGTGATCGATGTGGCCCGCGGTGCCGACGATCATGGCGCGCTCTTGCCAGTGGACGAGCGCAAGGCGGCAGCGAGCGCGGGCAGTTGCGCGACGAACGCTGTCGAGTCCTCGAGGCAGCGCAGGTCGAGAATGAGCCGTCCTTCGGCGATGCGGCCGATCACAGGCAACGGCAACTCGCGCAGCGCGCGCGCGAGTTCGTCGAGCGCGGTTCCCTGGCCACGCTTGCCAGCCCCGGTCGGCACGGGTGCGATAGCGAGTCCCGCCGAGGCGAGCAGCTCGACGGGCAGCGAGCCCGAGCCGATCTGGCCTTGCATGGCTGCGACCTCGACCGCATAGCGTGGTGCGAGCGTCTCGGCGACCGGACCGCGGAGTGCTCGCGCGAGGGCCTCGATCGCGGCGAGCGGACGCGTCAGCAGGCGCAGGGTCGGCAAGGTCTCGGTCAGGCGATCGGGGTCGCGGTAGAGCGCGAGCGTCGCCTCGAGCGCGGCGAGCGGCAGCTTCGAGACCCGCAGGGCACGCTTCATCGGAAAGCGGCGGATCCGCTCGATCACCGCCTTCTTGCCGACGATCAGGCCAGCTTGCGGGCCGCCGAGCAGCTTGTCGCCGGAGAAGGTGACGACGTCGCAACCGGCGGCCAGCATGTCCTGCGGCATGGGCTCACGCGGCAACCCGTAGCGCGAGAGGTCGACCAGAGAGCCGCTGCCGAGGTCGGTGGCGAGCGGCACCCCGCGCACGCGCGCCAGCTCCGCCAGCGCGGCCTCGTCGACCGAGGCCGTGAAGCCCTGGACCGCGTAGTTGCTGGTGTGCACCTTCATGATCAGCGCCGTGCGCTCGCCGATGGCGCGCTCGTAGTCGGCCAGATGCGTTCGATTGGTCGTGCCGACCTCGACCATCGTCGCACCGGCGCTCGCCATCACGTCGGGCATGCGAAAGGCGCCGCCGATCTCGACCAGCTCGCCGCGCGAGATGATCACCTCGCGGCCACCCGCCAGCGCCGCGATCGTGAGCAGCACGGCGGCGGCGTTGTTGTTGACGACGGTCGCCGCCTCCGCACCCGTGATCTCGCACAGCAACGACTCGACGATGCTGTCGCGGTCGCCGCGTCCTCCCGAGGCAAGGTCGAACTCGAGGTTGCTCGGGCCGGCGACCGTCGCGGCGATGTGCGCGAGCGCCGCATCGGCGAGCACCGAACGGCCGAGATTGGTGTGGATGACCGTGCCGGTGAGGTTGAAGACGGCACGCAGGCGCGGCGACGCTTTCTTCTCGCAACGCCGACGCAATGACGCGACGATGTCGCGGACCAGCGCTCGGTCGGCATCGAGCTCGCCGAGCCTGGCCTGCTCGCGCAGTACCGCCAGCAACTCGCGCGCCTCGCCGGTAACGAGCGCAGTCCCGTGGCGCACGACGAGGTCGGCTGCTTCGGATTCGCGAAGCAGGCGGTCGAGCGAAGGCAACTGCCGGGGCGTCGCCTTCGAGCCATGGACCATGGACTCGGAAGGCGCGGCCACTATCCGCCTCCGCCGTCGGGCAGGTCGGAGGAAGCGTCGGGGTCGCCGAACAGGAGCATGAGGTTGACGCCGTGGCGCAAGTCGCCAGCCTCGCTGGCCAGCAGGTCGAGCGTCAGCGACGCCAGGTCGTCGGCGATCGGCTCGACGTGCGGGTCGCGTTCCATGTGAACCATTTTGAGGTAGTGGCCGCATTCGCCGCAACATTCGACCTGCACGGCACGCGCCATCGTCGTCGCACCCTCGACATGGCCAATCGTTCTCGCATCGCCGTCGACCGCATCGCCATCGACACGATCGAGGCTCCCGCCCGCCAGGCTGAGCGATTGATAACTGATGCCCTTGGTGCTGAGGCAATTGCTGCACTTGATGCGAACCACGTGCCATTGCGCGCTGCACAGCGAGCACGCGAGATAGCGATAGCCGGCCTCCGCGGCGCCGATGCGCGTGACGCTGGCGGTCGGCCGGCTGCCGCAGCAGGGACACATCGTCTCGTCGTCGGTACGGCCGAACGGTGCCAGTCGCGCGCCGACGCCCGCCGCCTGCGTGGCGATGACGAGATGCGTGAAATAAGTTTGCAGGCCGGCGGCGATGAGCGGTGCGCTGCCGAGGTCGAGCCCCAGCATCACACCTGCAAGCAGACGATCGGCCTGCGCCTCGATCCACGCATCGTCGCGCGCGGCGAGCGCGCGCACAGCGGCTCGCGCGGGGCTTTCGGCGAGCGCCTTCTCCGCGTGTTTGAGCACGTCGCGCAGCAACGCGGTCCAGCGCGGGTCTCGCTTCCAGAACATCGCCGACAGCACCGACTCGCCCGCCCTGGCGGCGCGATCGATCTGCTCGTCGCTCGGCAGCTCGACGGCTATCGGCGCGTTCAGGACCTTGCCCTGCGCTTCTGCCAGCGCAGCGATGAAGAGCAGGTAGTCCTGCATCGCATGGCCGCCGGCGAGCTGGCGCAGGCGCATCTCGCGCTCGCCGAACGCCGTGCTGCGCTCGGGAAACCGAATGAAGGGAATCTCGCCGCCGGCGCGCAGCGCAATCTCTTCAGGCGAGAGCAGCCGCGCGGCGGAAGGCGAGGTCATCGACGGCCGGTGATCTGCTTCCACCACAAGGGATGGTGGAAGCGTGCCCAGCCTTCCGGCACGGTGCCTCGCGTCATCGCCTCCACGGAACCCTTGACCCAGATCGCCGCGTAGATGTGGGTGACGATGGTCAGGATCAGGACCGTCGCGGCGAACGCGTGCAGCACGACGGCGACGCGCCGCAGCGGAACCGAAAACGCATCGGCGAACCAGGGCTGCCAGAACATGACGCCAGTGATGAGAAGCACGACGAGGCAGAGCGCGGCGGTCCAGAACACGAGCTTCTGGCCGGCGTTGTTCTTGCCCACCGGCGGCATGTCCTGCTCGTGGCCGCGCAGCAGCGTGGGCGCGGCCTTCAGCCAGGCCCTGTCGCCCGAGTCCATCGTGTTCTCGCGCCACATCACGATGAACAATCCGAAGAAGCCGAGCGCCATGACGACGCCGAAGAAGGGATGCAGGATGCGCGTCCAGACGCCGCCGCCGAACAGGTTGACGAGCGGATAGAAGAACGGGTGGAAGACGGCCAGCCCGGTCAGCCCCGCGCAGAAAAACAGGATGGCGACGAACCAGTGGTTCATGCGCGTGCGCGCCGGGTAACGCACGATCATGCGCGGCGCCGCTTCTGCGCGCCGCTCGACGATGACGACATCGCTCATGACAGCCTCGCCTCCTCGGGATCGTGGGCGGTGCCGTCACCGCGTTTGTCGTCGGGTATGCCGTCCTCCACTTCGATGGGGCCGACCTTCAGGTAATGGAAGAAGCCGACGAACACGGCGCCGATCATGGCTGCCACGGCGAGCGGCTTGGCCACGCCTTTCCACAGCCAGACCAGCGGGCTGATGTGTGGATCCTTCGGCAGGCCGCTATAGATCTCGGGCCGGTCGGCATGCTGCAGCACGTACATCACGTGCGTGCCGCCGACGCCCTGCGGGTCGTAGACGCCGGCGTTCGCATAGCCGCGTTCCTTCAGGTCGACCAGGCGCTCTTCGGCGTAGTCGTGCATGTCTTCCTTGCTGCCGAAGCGGATCGCGCCGGTCGGACAGGCCTTGGCGCAGGCCGGCTCCAGGCCGACCGCGACCCGATCGGAGCAGAGCGAGCACTTGTAGGCCTTGTTGTCCTTCTTGCTGATGCGCGGCACATCGAAGGGGCAACCCGTGACGCAGTTGCCGCAGCCGATGCAATGCTCGGAGATGAAGTCGACGATGCCGTTCGAGTACTTGACGATGGCACCGGGCGCCGGGCACGCCTTGAGGCAGCCGGGGTCGGCGCAGTGCATGCAGCCATCCTTCCTGATCAGCCACTCGAGCGAGGTGTCCTCGCGCTGCACCTCGGCGAAGCGCATCACCGTCCACGACTCGGGCGTCAGGTCGCGCGGATTGGCGTAGGTGCCGTCGGTGTTGCCGATGTCGTCGCGCAGGTCGTTCCAGACCATGCAGGCGACCTGGCAGGCCTTGCAACCGATACAAGAGCTCACGTCGATGAGCTTGGCGACCTCGGGCTGGTGGCGCGCGATCGGCGAAGGCGTCGTCGTCGCCGACCGCAGGGCGATGTCGAGGGATTGAAGTGAAGACATGTCGTGCTCCCCTCAAGCTTTCTCGATGTTGACGATGAAGCTCTTGTACTCGGGCGTCTGCGTATTCGCGTCGCCGACGAACGGCGTCAGCGTGTTGACCAGGTAGCCAGGCTTGGCGACGCCGACGAAGCCCCAGTGGTTGGGGAGCCCGACGGTGTGCGTTCGCTTGCCGTCGATGTCGAGCGAGGCGATGCGCTTGCTCACGTTGGCCACCGCCTTGATGAAGCCGCGCTTCGAGCTGACCTTGACCCAGTCGCCGTCGACGATGCCCTTCTCCTTGGCGAGCTCTTCGCCGATCTCGACGAACTGCTGAGGCTGGATGATGGCCGAGGTGCGGACGTTCTTGGTCCAGTAGTGGAAGTGCTCGGTCAGCCGATAGCTGGTGGCGACGTACGGATAGTCCTTGGCCGTGCCCATCGATTCGAGGTCGCCCTTGAAGACGCGCGCTGCCGGGTTGTTGCGCGCCTTCGGGTTGTTCGGCCACATCAGGTTGGCGGCGAGCGGCGACTCGAACGGCTCGTAGTGCTCGGGCAGCGGGCCTTCGGCCATGCCGGTCGGCGCGAAGAGTCGGGCCACGCCTTCGGCGGTCATGATGAACGGACGCACCGCTTCGGGGTCGCTCGGGTTGGCGTCGGGCCGGATGTCTGGAACGTCCGAGCCGGCGTAGGCCGTGCCGTTCCAGGCGACGAGCTTGCGCGAGGCGATCCACGGCTTGCCGGTCTTCGGGTCGACCGAGGCGCCGTTGTAGAGGATGCGACGGTTGGCAGGCCACGCCCAGGCCCAGTTGAGGGTCTGGCCGATGCCGAACGGATCGGCGTTATCACGCCGCGCCATCTGATTTCCCGCCTGCGTCCATGCGCCGGAGAAGATCCAGCAGCCGCAGGCGGTGCTGCCGTCGTCGCGCAGGAGGCCGAAGCCCGAAAGCTGCTCGCCGGCCTTCGCCAGGACCTTGGTCGGATCCTTCGGGTCGAGCAGGTCGCTCAGCGCCTTGCCGTTGTATTCCTTCGCGATCTCTTCGGGAGAGGGCGAATAGGGAATCTTGTAGTCCCAGGTCAGCTTCGTGATGGGGTCGGGGAAGGCGCCGCCGTCCTTCACGTAGGCGCTTCGGATGCGCAGGAAGATCTCGGCGATGATGTCCGCGTCCTGCTTGGCGTCGCCGGGCGGCGGCGCGCCCTTCCAGTGCCACTGCAGCACCCGGCTCGAGCTGACGAGCGAGCCGTCTTCCTCGGCGAAGCAGGTCGAGGGCAGGCGGAAAACCGTCGTCTGGATCTCGCTCGACTTGACGTCGTTGTGTTCGCCGTAGTTCTTCCAGAACTCGCTGGTCTCGGTCTTGAGCGGATCGATCGTGACGAGGAACTTCAGTTTCGACAGGCCGCGGATGATCTTGGCCTTGTCCGGGAACGAGCCCACCGGGTTGAAGCCCTGGCAGATGTAGCCGTTCATCTTGCCCTGATCCATCATCTCGAAGGCCTGGAGCACGTCGTACAGCTTGTCGGCCTTGGGCAGCCAGTGGTAGCTCCACTCGTTCTCCTTGGTCGCGGCCGCCCCCCACCAGGCTTTCTGCAGGCTGACGAAGAACTTCGGATAGTTCTGCCAGTAGCTCATCTGGTTCGGACGAAGCGGCTTGAGGCTGCGCGGCTTCAGGTAGTCCTCGAGGGTCTGCTCGCTATCCTTGGCGATCGAGAGATAGCCGGGCAGGTTGGTCGAGAGCAGGCCGAGATCGGTCAGGCCCTGGATGTTGCTGTGCCCGCGCAGCGCATTCATGCCGCCGCCCGGGACGCCGATGTTGCCGAGCAGCAGTTGCATGAGCGCTGCCGTGCGGATCATCTGCGAGCCCTGGCTGTGCTGGGTCCAGCCGAGCGCGTACATCACGGTCATCGTGCGCGTGGACGACGACGTCGAGGCGATGTACTCGCAGACCTTCAGGAACTTGTCCTGCGGCGTGCCGGTGATCTTCGAGACCATCTCCGGCGTGTAGCGCGAATAGTGGCGCTTCATGACCTGCAGCACGCACTGCGGGTCTTCCATCGTCATGTCGACCTTGGCGAAGCCGTCGGCGCCCATCGCGTAGCCCCACGACTTGGGGTCGTAGCTGCGCTTGTCTGCGTTGTAGCCGCTGAACAGTCCGTCGTCGAACTTGTAGTCGGGGCCGACGATGAACGGCGCGTTCGTGTAGGTGCGGACGTACTCGGTCTGGATCTTGTTGCCCGAGAGCAGATAGTTGATCACGCCGCCCAGGAAGGCGATGTCGGTGCCGGCGCGGATCGGCGCGTAGTAGTCGCTCATCGCCGCCGAGCGCGTGAAGCGCGGGTCGACGACCACCAGCTTGGCCTTGTTGTGGTGCTTGGCCTCGATCACCCACTTGAAGCCGCAAGGGTGGGCCTCAGCGGCATTGCCGCCCATGATCAGGACGACATCGGCATTGCGGATGTCGACCCAGTGGTTGGTCATTGCTCCTCTGCCGAACGTCGGGGCCAGACTGGCCACCGTGGGTCCGTGTCAGACGCGCGCCTGATTGTCGAAGACGAGCAACCCCATCGAGCGCATCACCTTGCCCGTGAGGTAGCCGGTCTCGTTCGAAGAGGCCGATGCCGCCAGCATGCCGGTCGTGAGCCAGCGATTGACGACCTGGCCATTGGCGTTGCTGGCCTGGAAGTTGGCGTCGCGGTCGGCCTTCATCAGCGCCGCGATGCGGGTGGCGGCGTCGCCCCAGCTGATGCGCTTCCACTCGTCGCTGCCGGGCTCTCGCACCTCGGGGTACTTGAGACGATTCTCGCTGTGCACGAAATCGAGCAGGCCGGCGCCTTTCGGGCAGAGCGTGCCGCGATTGACCGGATGATCCGGGTCACCCTCGATGTGCATGATGTCGGCGGTGACGTTCTTCGCGCCGTCGCCAAGGCTGTACATGATCACGCCGCAGCCGACCGAGCAGTAGGGACAGGTGTTGCGCGTCTCGGTCGTTCGCGAGAGCTTGAAGGTACGCGCCTCGGCCAGCGCCGCCGTCGGCGAGAAGCCCAGCGCAACGAGGCTCGAGCCGACCAGACCGGCACCGCTGACCCGGAAGAACTGCCTTCGATTCATGTCCATCGAGTGGTCTCCTTCGGCCAGCCGCCGCTTATGGTTTGCCTACTTTATCGATCTTCGGCGGATCGCGTGCAATCGGGTTCCGCCCCTAGGCCTGCGCGCGCGATTCCACTATCGCGACGCTGCCGTCGAAGGTGGGGTGGCGCCATCTCCGGCCGTCGGCGCTGGCTTGCCGCCCATGCCGCCACCGGTCGACTGCCCGCCGCTCAGGCCGCCGACGGCGGTGCCCGGGTTCGCCGGCCCCGCCGACAACGAGCCGTTGCCTTGCGCACCCGACGCGTCGCCTGCAGCGCTCACGCTCGACGCGGCGCTGCCCGTCGAGGCCGACGCGACCGGCGGCGGCGCCGGCGTGGCCGCCGGCACCGTCGCCGGCACATTGGGGAGTGTCGTGGTGTCGGCCGACTTCTTGTCGCACGCGACCAGCGCGAGGGCGGCCGCGACGCTGGCCGCGCCGATGCCGATCCGAAACTCGTTGCCCATGCCTGTCTCCTTCTGGCTGCTGTTGTCGACTCAGGTGTTCTTCGACACCGTGATGGTCGGGAACTTCGACGAGAAATCCTTGGAGCGCTCGGCAATCTTGGCGGCGAGCTTGCGCGCCACGCTGCGGTAGAGCGCGGCGACCTCACTGTCGGGCTCGGCCGCGACGGTCGGCGTGCCGCCGTCGGCCTGCTCGCGGATGGACAGCTTGAGCGGCAGCGCGCCGAGGTAGTCGACGCCGTATTCCACGGCCATCCGCTTGCCGCCGTCGGCGCCGAAGATGTGCTCGACGTGGCCGCAGTTCTCGCAGACGTGCACCGCCATGTTCTCGACGATGCCGAGGATGGGCACGCCGACCTTCTGGAACATGCTGATGCCTTTTCGGGCGTCGATGAGGGCGATGTCCTGCGGCGTCGTCACGATCACCGCGCCGGTCAGCGGCACGCGCTGGCTGAGCGTGAGCTGGATGTCGCCGGTGCCGGGCGGCATGTCGACGATCAGGTAGTCGAGCTCGGCCCAGTTGGTCTGGCGCAGCAGCTGCTCCAGCGCCTGGGTGGCCATCGGGCCGCGCCAGATCATCGGGTTGTCGGCGTCGACCAGGAAGCCGATCGACATGACCTGCACGCCGTAGTTCTCCATCGGCTCCATGGTCTTGCCGTCGGCGCTTTCGGGGCGGCCCTCGATGCCCATCATCATCGGCTGGCTCGGACCGTAGATGTCGGCGTCGAGGATGCCGACCGAGGCGCCCTCTGCCGCCAGCGCGAGGGCGAGGTTGGCCGCGGTCGTGCTCTTGCCGACTCCCCCCTTGCCCGACGCGATGGCGACGATGTTCTTCACGTTCGGCAGCAACTGCACGCCGCGCTGCACCGCGTGGGCGACGACCTTCGAGCTGACGTTGACGCTGACGTTCTCGACGCCGGCGACCGTCTTCGCGGCGTCGATCAGCGCCCTGCGCAAGGACTCGTGCTGCGATTTCGCCGGATAGCCGAGCTCGACGTCGAAGGCCACGTCGCCGCCAGCGACACGCATGTTGCGCAGTTGCTTGGTGGAAACGAGGTCGCGCTTCGTCTCGGGGTCGACGACTGCTTGCAAGGCCAGGAGGAGATCGGGTTCGCGGATGGTCATGGCGTCGGGTGCGGAAGGCGCAGTCATTCTGGCAGCTTCCCTAGAATCGCCGGCTCTCCCTCCCACGATGCCCATGCCACGCAAGCTCTTCGTCACCACCGCGCTGCCTTACGCGAACGCGCCCTTCCACATCGGCCACATGATGGAGTACATCCAGGCCGACATCTGGGTGCGCTTCCAGCGCATGCAGGGCCACGCCGTGCACTTCGTCTGCGCCGACGACGCGCACGGCGCGGCGATCATGATCGCCGCCGACAAGGCGAGCAAGACGCCGCAGCAGTTCGTCGCCGAGATCGCCGCTGGTCGTGCGGCCTACCTCGACGGCTTTCAGATCTCGTTCGACAACTGGAGCTCGACCGACGCCCCCGAGAACCACGCGCTGGCGCAGGACATCTACCGCCACCTGCGCAAGGAAGGCCTGATCACGGTCAAGAGCGTCGAGCAGTTCTTCGACCCGGTGAAGTCGATGTTCCTGGCCGACCGCTACATCAAGGGCGAGTGCCCGGTGTGCGGCGCGAAAGACCAGTACGGCGACAACTGCGAGGTCTGCGGCTCGGTCTACTCCCCCACCGACCTGAAGAACCCGTACTCGACGCTCAGCGGCGTGGCGCCGGTTCTGAAATCGAGCGAGCACTACTTCTTCCAGCTCTCGTCGCAGCGCTGCCTCGACTACCTGAAGGGCTGGACACAGGAACCCGGACGCCTGCAGCCCGAAGTGCTGAACAAGATCAGCGAATGGTTCAAGGTCGACGAGCAGGGCCACGGCGGCCTGGCCGACTGGGACATCAGCCGCGACGCGCCCTACTTCGGCATCGAGATCCCCGATGCGCCCGGCAAGTACTTCTACGTCTGGCTCGATGCGCCGGTCGGCTACCTTGCGTCGCTGAAGAACCACTTCGACAAGGGCGGCGCGAAGGTGAAAGGCGAGCCGCGCTCCTTCGATGAGTTCATGGCCGACCCGAAGGTCGAGCAGATTCATTTCATCGGCAAGGACATTACGTATTTCCACACCTTGTTCTGGCCGGCGATGCTTCATTTCAGCGGCCGCAAGGCGCCGGACAAGGTGTTCGTGCACGGCTTCATCACGCTGGGCGGCGGCGAGAAGATGAGCAAGAGCCGCGGCACCGGCCTCTCGCCCTTGCGCTACCTCGAGCTCGGCCTCGACGCCGAATGGCTGCGCTACTACATCGCGGCCAAGCTGAACTCGCACGTCGAGGACATCGAGTTCGTCCCGGAAGACTTCGTCGCGCGCATCAACAGCGACCTGGTCGGCAAGTACGTCAACATCGCCAGCCGGGCGGCGGGCTTTCTCACCAAGCGCTTCGGCGGCCGGCTCGACGACACGACCGGCGAGCGCGACACCCTGGTGGCCGAGGTCCGCGAGCCGGCGACCGAAATCGCCCGCCTCTACGAAGAGCGTGAGTTCGGCAAGGCGATGCGCAAGATCATGGAGCTGGCCGACAAGGTCAACGGCTACTACGACGCACGCGAACCATGGAAGCTCGCCAAGGGCGGCCCTGACGAGCTGGTGCGCCTTCAGGCGGTCTGCTCGCGCGTGCTCGAATCCTTTCGCCTGCTCAGCATCTATTTGATGCCGGTCATGCCCGCGCTCGCCGGTCGGGTGCAAAGTTTCCTCAAGGTCGAGCCGTTCACCTGGCCGGACCTCGACCGCAACCTCGTCAACGCAAAGCACGTCATCGGAACCTACCAACATCTCATGCAGAGGGTCGAAGCGAAGAACGTCGACGCGCTGTTCGCGACGCAAGGGGAAGCCGGTGCGCCGGCTGCCCAGGCGATCACCCTGCCCTTGCCCGGCGGTGAAGCGATCGCCTCGACCATCACCATCGACGACTTCGCCAAGCTCGACCTGCGCATCGCGAGGATCGTCGCCTGCGAGAAGGTCGAAGGCTCGACCAAGCTGCTCCGCCTCACGCTCGACGTCGGCGAGCCGGCACATCGCACCGTCTTCAGCGGCATCCAGTCGGCCTACTCGCCCGAGCAGCTGGTCGGCAAACTGACCGTGGTCGTCGCCAACCTGGCGCCGCGCAAGATGAAGTTCGGCCTCAGCGAAGGCATGGTGCTCGCCGCCTCGCATACGGACGAGAAGTCGCACCCGGGTCTCTTCATCCTCGAGCCGCACGCCGGCGCGGTGCCCGGCCTGCGCATTCGCTGATCCCTTCGCATGACCGTCGACGCCGTCGTCCGTGAATATCCAGACGACACCTGGGCCGACGGCGGCCTGACGCGCGGCGTCGAAGCGGTCGTCGAAAGCGGTCACGTTCTCGCGTTTCCGCACTTGCCGTTCGTGCTTTCCGATGTCGAGCGGCGCTTTCTCGACCCGCGCTGGGCCGACGCCAGGGCCAAGAACGTCTCGCTGCGCTGGCCGGCCGGCGAATTGCGGGGCGCTGCCGGCGATGCGGCCGACCTCGATGCACTGAGACGCATGATCGTGCGCTATGCCGATCAGAGCGAAGCGTTTGCGCTGCGCCTCTTTCCGCACTACCGCGACAAGCTGCGGCGCGGCAATACGTCGTTCCGTCCGACCGACGTCGCCGGCCGGGTGCGCAGCTGGCGCCAGGACGACACGCGCCTGCACGTCGACGCCTTTCCGTCGAATCCGATGCGCGGCACTCGGCTCCTGCGTGTCTTCTGCAACGTCAACCCGAACGGTGGGCCGCGCCGCTGGCGCGTCGGCGAGCCGTTCGAGGCGCACGCGCGTCGCTATCTCGGCGCGATCGGCAAGCCCTGGCCCGGCTCGGCCTGGCTGCTCGCCAGGCTCGGCATCACCAAGCGTCGGCGCACCGGCTACGACCACCTGATGCTGCAACTGCACGATCACGCCAAGGCCGACCTCGACTTCCAGCGCACGTCGCCGCAGCAGGCAGTCGACTTCGCGCCGGGCACGACCTGGGTCTGCTACAGCGACCAGGTCCTGCACGCGGCGATGGGCGGCCAGCACATGCTGGAGCAGACCTTCTATCTCGACGCTGGCGACCTGGCCCATCCCGAGACCGCACCGCTCGCCGTCCTCGAGCGGCTGACCGGCCGCCCGTTGCTCGTATGAGGACCCCGGGCCTCGGCCCGCTGCTCGCCCGGCTGCATCACTTCCGGCCGCGCCTGCTCGAAGCGCTGAGCGGCTACGACAAGCAGCGCTTCGCCGCCGACCTGGGCGCCGGCATCACGGTGGGCATCGTCGCCCTGCCGCTGGCGATGGCGTTCGCGATCGCCAGCGGCGTCAAGCCCGAGCAGGGCATCTTCACGGCGATCATCGCCGGCTTCATCATCTCGGCGCTCGGCGGCTCCAACGTGCAGATCGGCGGCCCGGCCGGCGCCTTCATCGTCATCGTCTACGGCATCGTCCAGCGCTACGGCGTCGCCAACCTGCTGATCGCAACGGTGCTGGCCGGCGTCATGCTGCTGGCCCTCGGCTGGCTCAAGCTCGGCGCGCTGGTGCGCTACATCCCGGTCTCGATCGTCATCGGTTTCACGAACGGCATCGCGGTCCTGATCGCGGTCTCGCAGATCAAGGACCTGCTCGGCCTGCAGATCGGCAAGGTGCCCGCCGACTTCTTCGCCCAGCTGATGGCGATCGCGCACCATGCGAGCGAGTTCAATCCGTATGCGATCGGCCTGGGGCTGGCCTGCTTCCTCGGTCTCATGGGGTGGGCCCGGATGGCGGCGTTTCCAGCGCTGTCGATGCAGTCCGGCATGCCCTGGCACGCCCGCGCCGGGCTGTCGTCGGAGCGGGCGCGCCGCGCCATGAAGATCGCCACGCGTGTGCCCGGGCCGATCGTCGCCCTGGTCACGCTGTCGGCGCTGGCGACACTGCTGCACTGGCCGGTGGAGACGATAGGCACGCGCTTCGGCGGCATTCCCCAGGCGCTGCCGGCCTTCGTCTGGCCCGACTTCGACTGGGCCAACGTGCAGCGGCTGTTCGTGCCGACCGTGACGATCGCGCTGCTCGGCGCGGTCGAGTCACTACTCTGCGCGCGCGTCGCCGACGGCATGTCGACGCAGAAGCGCCACGACCCGAACCAGGAGCTGATGGCGCAGGGCATCGCCAACATCGTCACGCCCTTCTTCGGCGGCATCCCGGCCACCGGCACGATCGCCCGCACCGTCACCAACCTTCGCGCCGGCGCGACCAGCCCGGTCGCCGGCATCGTCCATGCCATCACGTTGCTCGTCATCATCCTGGTCGCGGCGCCGCTCGCCGCCAGCGTGCCCCTCGCGGTGCTCGCGGGCGTGCTCCTGTTCGTGGCCTGGAACATGGGCGAGTGGCGCGAGTTCCTGCGCATCGGTGCGT
>JBDTNU010000046.1:0-16227 GCA_039933535.1 Caldimonas sp.
CGAGGAGATCGAGGAGCTCACCAACCCCAAGCTGCGCGCCGGCAAGAAGGCGCTCGGCAGCGAGCAGGTGCAGCTCAAGGCGGCGGTGCTCTCGGTGCTCGATGCGGTGCGCGACGAATCGGGCAAGGAGGCGGCGGTGCGCCTGGTGTTCGAGCCCAAGACGAGCCGCACGCCGCAGAACGAATTGCTGACGACGCTGCTCGCGCACACCAGCCTGGAGACCTCGACCCCGATCAACCTGACCATGGTCGGCGCCGACGGCCGGCCGACGCAGAAGAGCCTGCGCCAGCTGATCGTGGAGTGGATCGGCTTTCGCCTGGCGACGGTCGAGCGACGCTCGCGGCATCGGCTCGCGAAAGTCGCTGAACGCATCCACATCCTCGAAGGCCGGCAGCTGGTGCTGCTCAACATCGACGAGGTGATCGCGTTGATCCGCGCTGCCGACGAGCCGAAGGCTGCGCTGGTCCAGCGCTTTGCGCTGAGCGAGCGACAGGCCGAGGACATCCTCGAGATCCGCCTGCGCCAGCTGGCGCGGCTCGAGGCGATCAAGATCGAGCAGGAGCTGAAGGACCTGCGTGGCGAGGAGGGGCGCTTGCGCGATCTGCTCGCCAGCCCCGCGGCCTTGAAGCGCACCGTGATCCGCGAGATCGAGGCCGATGCAAAGGCCTTCGGCGACGAGCGCCGCACGTTGATCGAGGCGGGCAAGCGTTCGGTGGCCGAAGTGAAGGTGGTCGACGAGCCGGTCACCGTCGCCGTGAGCCTGAAGGGCTGGGTGCGCGCCCTGAAAGGACACGAGGTCGACGCCACACAGCTCGTCTTCAAGGCCGGCGATGCGCTGTACGGTACGTTCGCCTGCCGCAGCGTCGACACGCTGCTTGTCTTCGGCAGCGACGGCCGCGTCTATTCAGCCGCCGTCGCGTCGCTGCCGAGCGGTCGTGGCGATGGCCTGGCCGTCACCTCGCTCATCGACCTCGAGCCCGGCACGCAACCAGCGCACTACTTTGCCGGCCCGGCCGAGCAGATGCTGCTGCTGGCCGGCACCGGCGGCTTCGGTCTGCTCGCTCGCGCCGGGGACCTGGTCTCGCGGCAACGCGGCGGCAAGGCCTTCCTTGCGCTCGAAGGCGAGGAGAAGCCTTTGCCGCCGTCGATCGTGGGCGCCGGCATGGCGCGCGTCGCCTGCCTGACGCTCGAAGGCCGCTTGCTCGTGTTCGGCATCGACGAGCTGAAGCTGCAGGCGAAGGGCGGTCGCGGTCTCACCCTCGTCGACCTCGATCCGAAGGACGCCCTGGTCAGCGTGGCTGCGTTCGGAGACGCGTTGCGCGTGCTGGGCACGGGCCGCGGCGGCAAGGCGCGCGACGAAGTGCTGCGCGCCGCCGCGCTCGATGCGCAGGTCGGCCGCCGCGCCCGCAAGGGCCGGCGCCAGGACGCGATGCCGAAGGCGATGCGCGTCGTCGCGGCGAGCAACGCGTGAAGCTACGATCGACGTTTCGCCCCTCGTTCTTGCAAGAAAAGGCAGCGCCATGAAAAAGATCGTCCACGACACCACCGATTCGTTCGACGAACGCCTCGACATCCTCCAGGCCGCACACGTGCCGCAGATCGAGATCGACGCGTCGATCGCGGTCTATGAGCGGTTGCGCACGGCCCAGTCGATCTGCGAGGCGCTGGTGCCCGGCAAGTATTCGGAGTCGGCCGTGGTCTCCGTGCTCGAAGCGATCTGCGACGAGGTGGCGCTGAACACGCGGGTCGACTGAGCAGCGATCGCCGCGCGCTCAGGCGCGCCGCAAGGCGACGATCATCAGGATCGCGATGAGAACGAACAGCGCCGCCGACCAGAAGTCGTAAGGTATGCCGAACAGCGCGACCGCCGCGTCGGCGCAGCTCGCGCGCGCTTCGAACACGCCGGGCAGCATGGCGTTGAGCCCGGTGGCGTTCATGATCCGGTCGGCCAGGGTGAGGTTGCACGACGCAGACTTGGCGGCGGCGAAGTGTTGCCACATCGCGGCCGCGAGCCCGGCCAACGCAAGCAACAGCGAGATCGTCCCTGCGATGCGGCCCCCGGCCGTGGCGCGCCAGAACAGCCCGAGCAGGGCGAAGACGCCGAGCGCGACGAACACCAGCCGCTGCAGAACGCACCAGGGACACGGCTCCATGCCATAGACGTGCTGCGACACGAGCGCTGCCGCGACCGCGCCGAACGACGCGACGGCGACGATTGCGAACAGCCAGCCGGTGGGTGCGCCGCCCGGATCGGCCCCGAAGGTCGGTCGCCCCCTGCGAGTGGCGTTCATTCGTCGTGAGCGGAGCCGGCGACCTGGGCGATCAGTTCGATCTCAACGCAGGCGCCGAGCGGCAATTGCGCCACGCCGTAGGCGCTGCGAGCGTGCGCGCCCTTGTCGGCGAAGACTTCGCCGAACAGCTCGGAGCAACCGTTGGTGACCAGGTGGTGCTCGGTGAAGTCGGGGGCGCTGTTGACCAGGCTCGTGATCCGCACGATGCGCTCGATCCTGTCGAGATCGCCAACGGCAGCGTGCAGCGTGCCGAGCAGGTCGATCGCGACGGCACGTGCCGCCTTCTTGCCCGTGGCGGTCGTCATGTCGCGGCCGAGCTGGCCGACCCATACCTTGCCCTCGCGCTTGGCGATGTGGCCGGAAAGGAAGACGAGGTTGCCGCTGCGCACGAAGGGCACGTAAGCGCCGGCTGGAATGGCGAGCGGAGGCAACGAGATGTCGAGGTCGGTCAGGCGGTCGTAGATCGAGGACATGGCGTCGGGTGGCACAGCGAAAGGGCGCAAATCGTACACCCCGCCGCGCTGTCAACCCCCGACCGAGGGCGCTCTCCTGGGCGTCGCTGCGGCGGCGCGGACAAGCGTCACGGGTTGGTCTCGCCCCTACACTTTCAGCGATGCGAGCACCGGCCACCGGGACCCGGCTCGCCGCGCTGCTGCTGGCATGGCTGGCCGGCGTCGCGATGCAGTTGCAGGAACGCTCGCTGCTGCCGTTGGCGATGTACGTCGCTTTCGCCGCCGTGGCCTCGCTTGCGCTGGCTGCCGGGTTCGTGTGGCGACGCTGTCGCCTTGTCGGCATCGGCAGCGCGGTCGTCGGCGCGCTCGTCGCCGGCTTTGCCGTCACGGGTTGGCAAGCGTCGGCTCGTCTCGAAGACGCGCTGGCGCCCGCACTCGAAGGGACCGACCTCGTCGTCACCGGCGTCGTCGCGAGCTTGCCGCAACAAGGGCCGAGCGGCTTGCGCTTTCGCTTCGAGCTCGACCCCGAATCGCGTGCCCGAGATGGGGCGCTGCTGCCGCCGCGCATCGCCCTCGGCTGGTACAAGGGCTTTCACGAAGACGCTGCGCTCTCGCAGCCGCAGCGCGAGTTGCGCGCTGGTCAGCGCTGGCGTTTTTCAGTGCGGCTGCGCCGTCCGCACGGCAACCTCAACCCGCACGGCTTCGACTACGAGCTGCAGCTTTTCGAACAGGGCCTGCGCGCCACCGGCTACGTGCGCGACGCGCCGGCACCGCAGATGCTGAGCGAGGCCGCGGGGTTTCCGGTCGAGCGGCTGCGCCAGCGCGTGCGCGACGCGATCTATGCCAATGTCGTCGACCGACGAGCCGCCGGCGTCCTCGCCGCCTTGGCCGTCGGCGACCAGGGCGCGATCGAACGCGAAGACTGGGACCTGTTCCGCAATACCGGCGTCGCTCATCTGATGTCGATCAGCGGACTGCACGTCACGATGTTCGCCTGGCTCGCCGGCCTGGGTGTCGGCGCGCTCTGGCGGCGCAGCGCGCGCGCCACGCTGGCGTTGCCGGCGCCCATTGCCGCACGCTGGGGCGGCCTTCTCGCAGCGACGGCGTACGCGATCTTCTCGGGCTGGGGCGTGCCATCGCAGCGCACGGTGTGGATGCTCGCCACGGTCACCTTGCTTCGAGGCGCCGGTGTGCGCTGGCCGTGGCTGCTCGTCCTGCTCGCCGCCGCGGCGGCGGTCACCGCGCTCGACCCGTGGGCGCTGACCCAGGCCGGCTTCTGGCTCTCGTTCATGGCGGTCGGCCTGCTCATGGCGTCGTCGCCGGCGACCGAGGCCGCTTCCGGTGAACAGTCGCCGACGACGCCGGGATGGCGCGGCTGGCCGGCGCGCGCCCTGGCCCATGCGCGTGCCGACCTTCGCACCCAGGTGATCGCGACGCTCGGCCTGACGCCGCTCACGCTCGTCTTCTTCCAGCAGGTGTCGATCGTCGGCTTCCTCGCCAACATCGTGGCCATTCCGGTCGTGACGCTCTTCATCACGCCGCTCGCCCTGCTCGGCACCGTGGTCTCGCCGCTCTGGTCGCTGGGTGGCGTGGCGGTGCAGACGCTCGACTTGTTCCTGGCAACGCTCAGCTCGATTCCCGGGGCCGTCTGGGTCGTGCCTGCCGCACCGCTCTGGGCCCAGCTCGCCGGCCTGGCCGCCGCGGCGCTGCTCGTCTTGCCGCTGCCCTGGCGGGCACGCCTGCTGGCGCTGCCGCTTGCGCTGGGCTTGCTCTTGCCGCCGCGCGAACTACCGCGCGAAGGGAGCTTCGATCTCGTTGCCGCCGACGTCGGCCAGGGCATGGCGGTCCTCGTGCGCACGCGCTCGCACGTGCTGCTGTTCGACGCCGGTCCGCAGTATTCACGCGAGAGCGACGCCGGCCAGCGCGTCCTGGTTCCCTTGCTTCGCGCGCGCGGCGACGAGCACATCGACCTGCTCGTGCTCAGCCACCGCGACCTCGATCACGTCGGCGGGGCCCAGGCCGTGCTCGGCGCGCTTGGCGTCGATGCGCTTTCGAGCTCGCTCGAGCCCGGTCACCCCATCCTCTCGGCGGCCAGGCGCGCCGGGCGCTGCGAGGCGGGACAACGCTGGACCTGGGACGGCGTCGATTTCGCGGTGCTGCGTCCGACCGCCGGCGACTACGAGCGCGCCCTGAAGTCGAACGCCATGTCGTGCGTGATCCGCGTCTCGGGCGGCGGCCGCAGCGCGCTGCTCACGGGCGACATCGAGCGCGAGCAGGAAGCGCTGCTGGTTGCCGAGCACGGCCCGGCCTTGCAGAGCGACGTCCTGATCGCGCCGCATCATGGCAGCCGCACCTCGTCGTCGGCGATCTTTCTCGACGCCGTCGCACCGAAGCTCGCGGTCTTCCAGGCGGGCTACCGAAACCGCTTCGGCCATCCCGCAACCGACGTGCTGGCGCGTTACCGCACGCGTGGCATCGCCATCGTCGCCAGTCCGGACTGCGGCGCCTGGCAGTGGTCGGCCAGCGGACCGGACGCAGGCTCGTGCGAACGAGAAACGGCGCGCCACTACTGGCATCACGCCGCAGCAGCTTCCGAGCCCTGAAGTCGGCTCTTCCGGTCGACGCGCGGGACAACAACGGCATCGAAGGGTCAATCGGCGGATTCGCTCCTCGAATGCGACTAAGCTCCCCCCATGCACAAAGACACCGTAACCGCCCCGATGGATCCCTTCACGGCCGAGGAGGAGACCGCGCTTTACGAGAAGCTCGATCGCCTGTCGGTGGCCGAGCTCGAGAGCTACATCGGCTCGGCGAAGAACTCACTCGGCAACAAGGCGCTCAACGCCACCTGGCGTCCGCGCATCGAGCTGGCGTTGCGCCGGGCCGAGATCGTCCACGTCCGCGAGGAGGCCGCTGCCGCGCTGTTGGCCGCCGAACCGCCGCCGGTGGTGCCACCTGCGCCCGTCAAGGCCAAGCGGACCACCAAGGCGCAGAAAGCCGCGCTGGCCGAGCAAGCCGAGCAAGGCGACAAGGCCGAAGCGGATACCGAGACGGAATCCGAAGCCGAGGCCGACGAAGCCTGAATCTCGCGTTGTTCGCGGTCCGCCGCCACCGGTGGCGCGGACTTTGCTACCCTCCGGCCACGGAGGCTTTCGAATGGCACTGGGCTTCGACGAGATGCGGGGCGAGGGCGGCACGGTTCGCGAGCACTACCTCGGTTACGACCGCTGGCTGAGCGAGCAACCGCCGCAAGTGATGCACTCGCGCCGCGAAGAGGCCGAGGTCATCTTCCGGCGCGTCGGCATCACCTTCGCCGTCTATGGCGCGAAAGACGAAGACGGCGACGGCGCCGAGCGCCTGATCCCGTTCGACCTCATCCCGCGCGTGATCGCGGCGCACGAATGGCGCGAGATGGAGCGTGGCCTGCGCCAGCGCGTCACCGCCCTGAACCGATTCATCCACGACGTCTACCACGCGCAGGACATCCTCCGCGCCGGCGTCGTGCCGGCCGAGCACGTCATCGGCAACGCCCAGTTCCGAAGCGAGATGAAGGGGGTCGAGGTCGCCGGCGGCATCTATTCGCACATCGCCGGCATCGACATCGTCCGCGCCGCCAATGCCGACGGCAGCGGCAGCTACTACGTGCTCGAAGACAACCTGCGCGTGCCCAGCGGCGTGAGCTACATGCTCGAGAACCGCAAGATGATGATGCGGCTGTTCCCGGAGCTGTTCAGCCGGCATCGCGTCGCGCCGGTCGACCACTACCCCGACCTGCTGCTCGAGACGCTGCGCTCGGTGGCGCCGGCGGCGGTGAACGATCCGACCGTCGTCGTGCTGACGCCGGGCATGTACAACAGCGCCTACTTCGAGCACGCCTTCCTGGCCCAGCAGATGGGCATCGAGCTGGTCGAGGGGCAGGACCTGTTCGTCGACGACAACTTCGTCTACATGCGCACGACGCAGGGGCCGAAACGGGTCGACGTGATCTATCGCCGCGTCGACGACGACTTTCTCGACCCGGATGCGTTCCGACCCGACTCGACGCTCGGTTGCGCCGGCCTGCTTCGCGCGTATCGCGCCGGCAACGTCACCTTGTCGAACGCGATCGGCACGGGCGTCGCCGACGACAAGTCGATCTATCCCTACGTGCCGAAGATGATCGAGTTCTACCTCGGAGAAAAGCCGATCCTGGCGAACGTGCCGACCTACGTGTGCCGGGAGCCCGACGAGCTGTCCTACGTGCTCGATCACCTGGCCGAGCTGGTGGTGAAGGAAGTGCACGGCGCCGGCGGCTACGGCATGCTCGTCGGTCCGGCCGCGACGAAGGCCGAGATCGAGGACTTTCGCACCGCGCTCAAGCACGATCCGGCTCGCTACATTGCCCAGCCGACGCTCGCGCTCTCGACCTGCCCGACCTACGTCGAAAGCGGCATCGCGCCGCGCCACATCGACCTGCGCCCCTTCGTGCTCTCGGGCAAGACGGTGCAGATGGTGCCCGGTGGACTGACCCGGGTAGCGTTGAAGGAAGGTTCGCTGGTCGTCAACTCGTCGCAGGGTGGCGGCACCAAGGACACCTGGATCCTCGAGGCCTGACGGGAGAAAACGATGCCCCCACGCTCACTTCGTTCGCTGCCCCCCGCGGGGGTGCGGCCGGCCTTGGGACGGCCCTGCGGCCGGCCGGATCATGCTGTCTAGAACTGCCGATCACCTGTTCTGGATGGCCCGCTACATGGAGCGCGCGGAGAACACCGCGCGCATGCTCGACGTCAACTACCAGATGTCGCTGCTGCCGCAATCCGAAGGCGCTGCCGAGCGCGGCTGGCGCGGCCTGCTCAGCATCAGCGAGCTGACGGGCGACTTCGCCAAGCGCCACGGCGAGGTCACGCCCAAGAGCGTGATGGACTACATGGTGAGCGATGCCGCCAATGGCTCGTCGATCCGCAGCTGCCTGATGGCGGCGCGTGAGAACGCGCGCGCGGTGCGCGGCACGCTCACGACGGAGGTCTGGGAAACGCAGAACCAGACCTGGCTCGAGTTCCAGCGCATGGTCGCCACGGATGCCTTCGAGCGCAGCCCCGGCGAGGCCTTCGAGTGGGTCAAGTTCCGCTCGCATCTGTCGCGCGGCGTGACGGTCGGCACCATGCTGCAGGACCAGGCCTTCCATTTCCTGCGCATCGGCAGCTTTCTCGAGCGCGCCGACAACACGGCGCGCCTGCTCGACGTCAAGTTCCACTCCGCCGACGGCGATTTCTTCGGATTCGGCGCGACTGCCGGCTTCGATCGCGAGCGTCTGCTCAGCATGCGCCAGGCGCAAGCGCAGGTGCAGTCCCATTCGCAAGCCGCGGCACCGGTGCCGAGCGCGGCCGAGAGCGATGGCAAGGACGTAGAGTTCGACTTCTATCACTGGTCGGCGGTGCTGCGATCGGTCTCGGGCTTCGAGGTCTATCGCAAGGTCTATCGCAACGTGATCCGTCCGGAGCGAGTCGCCGAGTTGCTGATCCTTCGCCCCGACATGCCGAGGTCGCTGGCAGCCTGCATGCACGAGGTCGTCTCCAACCTGAAGCGCGTGGCCAACGAGCAGTCGGGCGACACGCTGCGCCTGGCAGGCAGGCTCGATGCCGATCTGCAATATGGCCGCATCGACGAAATCCTGGCGACCGGGCTGCACGCCTACCTGACGCAGTTTCTCGAGCGCGTCAACGCGCTGGGCGCGGGCATCAGCCGCGACTTCCTCGTACCGGTCGCCGCCTGAGTCATTGGCGAGCCGACAATCCGGCTCGCTCCCCGAAAGCCCGAATGTCGATTCACGTCGCCCTCAATCACGTCACCCACTACAAGTACGACCGGCCGATCCACCTCGGGCCGCAGGTCGTGCGACTCAAGCCCGCGCCGCATTCACGCACGCGCATCCTCAGCTACTCGATGCGGGTCGAGCCGGCCAAGCACTTCGTCAATTGGCAGCAGGATCCGCAGGCCAACTATCTCGCCCGTCTCGTCTTTCCCGATGCCACGACCTTCTTTCGGGTCGAGGTCGATCTCGTCGCCGAGATGGCGGTGCTCAACCCGTTCGATTTCTTCCTTGAGCCGAGCGCGGAGAAGTTTCCCTTCGCCTACGACCCTGAGCTGCTGGTCGAGCTCGCGCCCTACTTGCAGAAGGCGCCCGCGACGCCGCGCTTTGCCGAGTACCTTGCCGCCATCGACGTCAGCGAGCGTCCCACCAACGGCTTTCTGGTCGCGCTCAACCAGCGCCTGCAGAAGGACATCGCCTACCTCATCCGGATGGAGCCCGGCGTGCAGACGCCCGAGCTGACGCTGGCCAACGGCAGCGGCTCGTGCCGCGACAGCGGCTGGCTGCTGGTGCAACTGCTGCGCCATCTCGGCCTGGCGGCGCGCTTCGTGTCGGGCTACCTGATCCAGTTGAAGAGCGACGTGAAGTCGCTCGACGGACCGAGCGGCACCGAGGTCGATTTCACCGACCTGCACGCCTGGTGCGAGGTCTATCTGCCGGGCGCGGGCTGGATCGGCCTCGACCCCACGTCGGGCCTCTACGCCGGCGAAGGCCACATCCCGCTGGCTTGCTCGCCCGAGCCCTCCTCGGCAGCGCCTATCAGCGGCGAGATCGAGCCCTGCGAGACGACCTTCGAACACCACATGTCGGTGCGCCGGATCTGGGAGGCGCCGCGCGTGACGCTGCCGTACAGCGATGCGCAATGGCGGGCCATCGACTCGCTCGGCGCGCGCGTGGACACCGACCTCGCCCGCCTCGACGTCCGGCTCACGCAAGGCGGCGAGCCGACCTTCGTTTCGGTCGACGATCGCGAAGGCGGCGAGTGGAACACCGAAGCGGTCGGTCCGACCAAGCGCCTCCTGAGCGTCGGCCTGATGGAGCGCCTGCGCGAGAAGTACGGCAAGGGCGGCCTGCTCCATTTCGGCCAGGGCAAGTGGTATCCGGGCGAGCAGTTGCCTCGCTGGTCACTCAACCTCTATTGGCGCAAGGATGGTCAGCCTGTCTGGCACGACCCGGCCCTGTTTGCCGATGAGCACGACGACCATGGCGCCACGCCCGAGACGGCGCGGGAATTCCTGCATCGGCTCGCGGCAAGGTTGGGCGTCGACGAGGGCAATGTCTTCCCGGCATACGAAGACACGTGGTACTTCCTATGGCGCGAGCGCAAGCTGCCGAGCAATGTCGACCCGTTCGACGCACGTCTCGACGACAAGCTGGAGCGTGCTCGCCTGCGGCGCGTCTTCGAGCGCGGCCTCGACGCACCGGTGGGCTATGCCTTGCCGGTCGGCCGCGACGAGCGCCGGCCCGGCCTGTGGCTGTCGAGTGCCTGGTACCTGCGCGACAACCGCTGCTACCTGATCCCCGGCGACTCGCCGATCGGCTATCGACTGCCGCTCGATTCGCTGCCCTGGACCGCCGCCGAAGACATGGCCTGGCTGCATGCGCCCGACCCGACCCAGGAGTTCGAGCCGCTGCCGGCGTTCAAGCCGGTCCTTGACGACAAGCCCGCCTGGCATCCGAGCGCCGCCCATCACGAAGGCGCGATCACCGAGCACGCGACCCCGAGCGGGTCGCACGATGTCGGCAGCGCATCGGCCGGGGCGAACGTTGCGGCGGGCGCATCCGTCGCCCGGCCCGCCACGCCGGTGCGGGAGCTGCGCGCGTTCGAATCGGCCGGCTTCGTCGTTCGCACGGCGTTGAGCGTCGAGCCGCGCGAAGGCAGGCTCTACGTCTTTATGCCACCAACCGCCAAGCTCGAGGACTATCTCGACCTGGTCGCCGCGATCGAGGACACGGCGCGGGCGATGCAGATGCCGGTCGTGCTCGAAGGCACCGAGCCGCCGCGCGATCCGCGCCTGCAGGTGCTGCGCGTCACACCCGACCCGGGCGTGATCGAGGTCAACGTCCATCCGGCGTCGAGCTGGGGCGAGCTGGTCGAGCAGACCACGCATCTTTATCGGGTCGCTCATGAGTCGCGCCTCATGAGCGAGAAGTTCATGCTCGACGGTCGCCACACCGGCACCGGCGGCGGCAACCACTTCGTGCTCGGCGGCGCCACCACCTCGGACTCGCCATTCCTGCGTCGGCCCGATCTGCTTGCCAGCATGATCTCGTACTGGCACAACCACCCGGCGCTGAGCTATATCTTCTCGGGCATGTTCGTCGGCCCGACCAGCCAGGCGCCGCGCATCGACGAAGCGCGCAACGATTCGGTCTACGAGATCGAGGTCGCGTTTGCCGAACTGCGTCGCGTGGCAGAGAGCGGTGCCGGCAAGTCGCCACCGTGGCTGATCGATCGTCTGCTGCGCAACCTGCTGATCGACGTCACGGGCAACACCCATCGCGCCGAGTTCTGCATCGACAAGCTGTACTCGCCCGACGGCACGACCGGCCGGCTCGGCCTGCTCGAGATGCGCGCCTTCGAGATGCCGCCGCATGCGCGCATGAGCCTGGTCCAGCAGCTCCTGATGCGCGCGCTCGTCGCCCGCTTCTGGGCCGAGCCGTACCGGCCGACGCGGCTGGCGCGCTGGGGCACCGAGCTGCACGATCGCTTCATGCTGCCGCACTTCGTCTGGAAAGACCTGGGCGATGTGGTCGACGAGTTGCGCAGCTTCGGCTACCCGGTCGAGCTGGAGTGGTTTGCGCCGCACCTGAATTTCCGCTTTCCCTTGCTGGGCGATTTCTCGGCCGGCGGTGTCGAGGTCGAGCTGCGCATGGCGCTCGAACCATGGCACGTGCTGGGCGAAGAGAACTCGGCCGGAGGCACGGCACGCTACGTCGACTCATCGCTCGAGCGCGTCGAGGTCAAGGTCAGCGGCATGGTCGGCGAGCGCCACATCCTTACGTGCAACGGCCGTCGCGTGCCCCTGCAGCCGACCGGCACGGCGGGCGAGTTTGCCGCGGGCATCCGTTACCGGGCCTGGAATCCGCCCTCGGCGCTGCATCCGACGATCGGCGTGCACGCGCCGCTGGTCATCGACCTGGTCGACACCTGGATGGGTCGCTCGCTCGGCGGCTGCCAGTATCACGTCGCGCATCCCGGCGGCATCAACTACACGAGCTTTCCCATCAATGCCCTGGAAGCGGAGGCACGACGCCTGGCGCGCTTCTTCCGGACCGGGCATACGCCGGGCGCCATGACGGTTCCCGACGAAGTGCTCAACCCGGACTTCCCGCACACCCTCGATCTTCGTCGCCCCGTAAAGTGAGGGCATGTTGACGAAGCTGCTCGCCGGCTACGCGGCGCAGGGCGATCGCTACGACGAATTGCTCGCTGCGCCCGGCTCGGCGCGACCGCATTGGGACGCATTCATGCGCTCGCTCGCCGAGCGTGGCGAGCGAGAGGTCAGCGACACGCTCTCGCTCACCGAACGGCAGATCCGCGAGCAGGGCATCACCTACAACGTCTACGACGACGCGATGGGCGCGCATCGCCCGTGGGAGGTCGATCCGCTGCCCCTGCTGCTGCCCGCCGAAGAATGGGATGCGATTGCGGCAGGCATCGCGCAGCGCGCCGACCTGCTCAATCGCGTGCTCGGCGACATCTACGGCGAGCAGAGGCTGCTCAAGAGCGGCGCGATTCCGCCTCCGGTGATCTTCGGCCACCGCGGCTTTCTCGGCCCGGCGCAAGGACTGAAGCCGGTGAGCGGCATGCACTTGTTGCAATACGCCGCCGACCTGGCGCGTTCGCCCGATGGCCGCTGGTGGGTCGTCAGCGACCGAACGCAAGCGCCTTCGGGCGCGGGCTACGCGCTCGAGAACCGGCTGGTCGTTTCCCGCGTCTTCCCGCAAATGTTTCGTGAGCTGCCGGTGCAGCATCTCGCCTCGTACTTCGAGGCGCTGCGTTCGGCGCTGCTGCGCTGGGCACCGCGCGGCGACGGGCCGGCGCGGATCGTTCTGCTCACGCCCGGGCCGTACAACGAAACCTATTTCGAGCACGCGCTGCTGGCGCGCTACCTCGGCTTCGGGCTGGTCGAAGGCAGCGACCTCACGGTGCGCGACGACCGCGTCTGGCTGAAGACGATCGACGGCCTCCAGCGCGTTCACGCGATCGTCCGCCGCCAGGACGACGACTACTGCGATCCGCTCGAGCTGCGCTCCGATTCGGCGCTCGGCATCGCCGGCCTGACCGAGTGCGCGCGGCGCCGCAACGTGCTGCTCGCCAATGCGCTCGGCTCCGGCGTGCTCGAATCGGGCGCCTTGCTCGGCTACCTGCCCAAGCTCGCCAACGACCTGCTCGGCGAGCCGCTGAAGCTGCCGTCGGTCGCGACCTGGTGGCTGGGTGAGCCCGCCGCCCTCGAAGACGCGTGGCAGCGTCCCGAGCGGCTCATCATCAAGCCTCTCGAACGATCGGCGAGCGAGCGGCCGATCGTCGTCGAGGATCTGTCCGAGGCCGAGCGCAAGACACTGCGCGAGCAGATCGAGGCGCGGCCGCAGCACTATGTGGCCCAGGAATGGGTGCATGTCTCGCAGGCGCCCGTGCTCGAAGGCAAGGGCGGCGAAGCGTTCGCTGCTCGAACCGTGGGCCTGCGCGTGTTCGCGGTCGCGACACCCGGGGGCTGGCGCGTGATGCCCGGCGGCCTGACGCGCGTGGCCGGCGACGAGGACTCGCGCATCATCGCCATGCAGCGCGGCGGCCGCTCGAAGGACACCTGGGTCCTGTCGGACGCGCCGGTGAACGCATCGTTCTCGCTGCTCTCGCAGACGGTCACGGCCGACCAGCTCGTCGACTCGAACGCCTCGCTCGCCTCGCGCGCGGCCGAGAACCTCTTCTGGTTCGGTCGCTACAGCGAGCGCTGCGACGCGTCGGTGCGGCTGCTTCGCGTCGCGCTCGGCCAGGTGCTCGATGACCCGGCCGTGCGCACGGGCGGAGTCCAGCCCTCCTGGGTGCTCGCCGAGCAACTGGGGCTGATCGACACGACCAAGAAGAACGCGCCGCGCCAATTGCGCCGCGCCGCGACAAACCCCGAGGCGATGCTCAGCCAACGCCTGCGCCAGCTTTCGCGCGTGGCCTTCAGCCTGCGCGACCGGATGTCTACCGACCACTGGCGCACCTTGAACCGCCTGATCGGCGACCCCGTGTTCCAGCGCGAGCCCTCGCTGCCGAACACGCTGGTCTGGCTCGACCGCGCGATCACGGCAATGATGACGCTCTCCGGCTTCGTCCTCGATGGCATGACGCGCGGCATCGGCTGGCGCTTTCTTTCGATGGGCCGGCGCGTCGAGCGGCTGGCGACGATGTGTGGCGCGCTCACGGTGGCGATCGAGGAAGGCCGAGACCACGACCTCGACTGGCTGCTCGACCTTGCCGATTCGAGCGTGACCTATCGCTCCCGTTACCTGGCCGCGCCGGAATGGCTGCCGGTGCTGGACATGCTGGTGCGCGACGATGCCAATCCTCGCTCGCTCGCTTTTCAGGTCAAGGGTCTCTCGGAGTACATCGCCAAGATCGAAACGTCGCACGGTCGCTTCACCGGCGATGCCTTGGCGACGGCCCAAGCCGCAATGCGTGCGCTCGAGCCGACCGACCTTCACCCCGACAGCGACGCGCTGGCCAAGGCACTGGCCCTGCTGCAGGGCGCGGCATACACGGTCTCGGACGAGATTTCGATCAAGTTCTTCTCGCACGCCGTGCCGCGCAGCGTTCTTTCGCTGGCCGCCTGACTCCAGCCGAACGCAGCATGGGCGCGGATCGCTACACGGTCGAGCACGAGACGCGCTATGCCTATCGCGTACCGGTCTCGCAATCGTGGCAGCTCGCCCACCTGACGCCGCGCGAGCTGCCCTGGCAGCACGTGCTCTCGCACGAGCTTCGGATCGAGCCTGCCACCGATGAGCGACGCGAGGAGCGCGACGACTTCGGCAATGGCGTCACCCACTTCGCGGTGTACGGGCCGCACCCGCTGCTGCGCGTGCGCATGCTGTCGCGGGTCGAAGTGTCGGAACGTCCCGACGTCGGCCGGGTCAAGAACTTACCTTGGGAAGAGGTGCGCGAATCGGTGCGCCGCGATCCAGCCCAGGACGACCTCGCTGCCGCACGCCTGAGCGAGCCGAGCGCGCTCGTGCCCTGGTCAGAAGCTGCGCGCGCCTATGCCGCGCCCAGCTTCGCCGCCGGCCGCGACTGGCTCGAGGCCGTCACCGACCTGATGCGCCGCATCCATGCCGACTTCGAGTTCGACGCCGAGGCCACGACCGTGACGACGCAGGTCGACGAAGTGCTCGAGCTGCGCGGCGGCGTCTGCCAGGACTTCGCTCACGTCATGCTTGCCTGCCTGCGTGGCCGGGGCCTGCCGGCGCGCTACGTGTCCGGCTACCTGCTCACGGATCCACCGCCCGGCCGAGAACGCCTGCTCGGCGCCGATGCGTCGCACGCCTGGGTGGCCGCGTATTCGCCCCACCACGGCTGGGTCGAGTTCGATCCGACCAACGATACGCTGGCCGACCGGCGCTACATCACGCTCGCCTGGGGCGCCGACTTCGCCGACGTCGTGCCCCTGCGCGGCGTGATCCTCGGCGGGCGAGGCCAGAGCATGGAGGTCGAGGTCAGCGTCATCCCCGAATAGCTGTTCGCCCTTGCCGCGGGGAACGGGCCGGGTGAGGGCAGCGCGGCGCCGGCACCCCCGTTCAAGGGCGCACGTCGAGGCGCTCGCATTCGGGATGGCGCGGTAGCGACCGCGGCGAGACACTGGCGGCAAGTCGTTGTTCAGGAGCTGCCATGTCCCTCGCCCTCGCCGAAGAACTGTCGTTGACGCCGATCGCAACCGCCCAGCCTGCTCGCGCCTCGACCGAAGGCCCGGGCTGGTTCGGCTCCACGTGGGAGCTGAGCCACGGCCTGGAAGTGCGGGAAGGCTGGCCGGGCGATCCCGTCCTCAACGGATGGATCGAGACATGGCTCAGTCTTGCGACGGTGGCGGACTCTCGTTGAGCGCCACGTAGAGCCAGGCGCGCGCCTTGTCCCAGCGCCGCCGCACCGTCCGGTCGGTGACGCCCTGGAGCTCGGCGATCTCGGTCTCGCTGTAGCCGCCGAAGTAGCGCATGTCGACCAGCTCGGCGAGCTCCGGGTCGACGGCTTCGAGCTCGAGCAAGGCCTCGCTGACGCGGATCAGCTCTTCGCTGGTGCTCGTGTCAGCCACTTGCAAGGCCGCGTCGCCGCCCAGCGTTTCGTGGGCCACGCCGCCGCCGCGCCGCTCCGCCAGATGCTCACGGGCGCTGTCGATGATGATGTTGCGCATCGTCCGCGCGGCATAGGCGAAGAAATGGCGTCGATCGACCAGGCGTAGCTCGGCGGCATTGACGAGGCGGATGAAGCTTTCGTGCAGCAGGGTCGTCGTGCCCATGTCGTCGCCGCGACCTTGCTGGCGCAGGCGTGCGCGGGCCACCCGCTTGAGCTCGGGGTAGAGCGACGCGTAGACCTGGTCGAGCGCACTTCGATCGCCTTCGGCCGCGAGCTGCAGCAGGCGGGTGATCGGCGGCGTGG
>JBDTNU010000047.1:0-16009 GCA_039933535.1 Caldimonas sp.
GTCGCTGGTTCTTCTGGCCCATACCGTGGCACTCACGCTCTTTCTCTGGCCCGCCTGGCAGTCCCTGCCGAGCAGCGCGCTTGTGTTCTTTTGGCTGGTGTCGTTGGTTGCGCTTCTTCTGCTCGGTCGTCTCGCATTGACCATCATCCCGTCGACGCCCTCCGAAGGGGCCACCTAGGCGCTCGTCGAGCGGACGCCAGGAAACGCAATTGCCGAGCGAGCTCGCGTAGTCCCACAACCTCATGCCCGGAGAGCTAGCGTGAACGACGCAGAGAAGCAGGTACGGAGGGTCATCGGTTCGTATGAGGCTGCGGTGTTCGCAAGGGATGTCGATGCCTTCGTGCGCCTCTATCACCCGACCGTGCGCGTGTTCGACGCCTGGGGCGTTTGGCTGTATGAAGGGACGGCCGCATGGCAAGTAGCAGTGAAAGGCTGGTTCGCGTCGCTGGGGAGCGAGAGAGTCAGGGCGAGCTTTGCCGAACTGCAAATCACCACTGAGCACACGATCGCCGTGGTCAGCGGGATCGTCACCTACGCGGCGGAATCACCGCAGGGTGAGCCGCTCCGCTCAATGCAGAACCGGATCACTTGGGTACTACGCGAAAGCGGGCACGTCTTTCGAATCGCGCACGAACATACTTCGGCGCCGATTGGCTTCGAGGACACCAAGGCCATTCTTGCGCGTGCGCAAGAGCGCTAGCAGGCTCGGCCGAAGCCAAACGTGTCAGGTCCCGCCAGCGGCGCCATGCGAGACACCACCATTCGCCTCGCGTCGCGAGCCGACGCGCTGTGCCTGCACGCGTTGGCCACTCAAGTATTCCTGGAGACGTATGCCACGTCCGGCATTCGCGAGGCGCTCGCGCGCGAGGTCCGGAGCCACTTCTCGGAAGCCGCCTTCCTCCGGCTCATCGAAGAGCCCGGGATTCACATCTTGCTTGCCGAGCGCGAGGGGCACATCGTTGCTTTCGCTGAAGTCCAACTCGGCGCCACGCACGAGCTGGTTGGCGATGCGCCCGCAGCGGAGCTGAATCGCCTGTACGTCCAGTCGCCATTTCTCAGAAGATCGATCGGTCGCTCGCTGCTTCGCGCCGCGGAAGCATGTGCATCGGACTCCGGGGCTTCCACACTCTGGCTCACGGCTTGGGTCGGCAATACGCGGGCCCTGGCGTTCTATGCCAGCCAGGGCTACCGTGAGCTTGGAGTCACGCAGTACGAATTCGAGAACGAGCAGTTCGAAAATCGCCTGTTCGCCAGGATGGTACGAGCCGACACCTAGCGCTTCCATCGATCGGACGTTGAGCTAGAGTGTTCCCCAACCGGAGGTCGAAATGCGGAGAGTCACGGGCATCGGCGGCGTCTTCTTCAGCGCCAAGGATCCGAAGGCGCTCCGACTACGGGAAGTTCGGATGGATCATGGTCCCCGAAGTCAACAAGGTCGAGCTCTGGCAGCCCCCTGCTCGACAGTGAACGCTCCTGGGCCCTCACGCGTTCGGCGAGATCGACGTTTGGCCCTGCGCCCGACCAGGAACTCGACTTCCGTCGAAGCGACGACACGATGATCGCGCAGCTCGATCACATCACCGTCGTTGCGCCGAGTCTCGAGGCAGGTTCGGCCTATGTCGAGGCGGCGCTCGGAGTGGCGCCTGGTGCGGGCCGGGCGCATCCCGGCATGGCCACGCACAACCTGCTGCTGGCTCTGGGCTCCGATCTCTATCTGGAAGTGATTGCACCGGACCCGGGAGCTGCCCCGGTCACGCGACGCCGATGGTTCGGGCTCGACCATGTCCTTGCAGGATCGACGGCGCGGCTGTCCGCGTGGGTCGCAAACACAGACGACATCACAGGCGCGGCAGTCCCGGAACTGGGCGACGTGGAGACAATGCGCCGCGACATTCACACCTGGAAGATGACAGTCAGGGCAGACGGTCGCGTGCCGCTCGGGGGTGCCGCCCCCTTGCTGATTCAGCGCTCGTCGAGCGTGCATCCGGCTGCCGCCCTTCCGCAAAGAGGGCTGCGCCTTCAAGGGCTGCGGATACGACATCCGGAACCCGCCCGCGTCCTCGCGCTTTTCGCAAGGATTGGATTGGCCTCGCGGCCTGCAGTCACGGTGACACAGGGCGACGAGTGCAGCCTGGTCGCCGAGATCCAGACGCCCTTCGGACCGAGGGAGCTCGGTCAGACCTGACCCGTCCAACGAGGGCTACGCCAACCGACCGAACGTCCCGGAGTGCGAATGCAATTGTCGAACTATCTCTTCTTCACCACCGCCTGCGAGCAGGCCCTGGACTTCTACGCCGGGTGCGGCCTCGGAACCGTCGTGCTCGCTGTCCGTCACGGAGAAAACGGCATGCCGGTCCGAGACTCCATGCGCGGGAAAATCATGCACTCCAAATTCGAAGGGCCCGGCGTGCGCTTCTTCGCGTCGGACAATGACGATGCCGAGCCGATGAGAGGTTCGGCGATGATGTTCGAGTTGAATGATCGCGAACAAACGCGGCTTCTCTTCACTCGTCTCGCCGAAGGCGGTCAGGTGACGACGCCCCTCGCCGTGCAACCATGGGGCGACTACTTCGGAAAGATGACGGATCGATTCGGAGTCCAATGGATGTTCAACTGCAATGCCAGGGCATAGACGCGCAAGCACGCTCAAGTCGAACCTCGAACGCCGAAGCCAGCCTATGACCATGCAAGCGACCGAACACCCGCTCGAGACCTGGCATCGTCTCGTTCGAACCAGAGACGCCACCGGGCTGAACGCACTGCTGGCAGAAGACGCCGTCTTCCATTCACCGGTCGTCCACACGCCCCAACGCGGCAAGAAGCTTGCAGCCGGTTACCTGGGTGCGGCATTCCAGGTGTTCTTCAATCCGACATTTCGCTATGTCCGAGAGATCGTCGGGCCTTCCGACGCCATGCTGGAATTCGAGACTGAAATCGACGGAATCATGGTCAACGGAGTCGACCTCATCAAGTGGAACGACACTGGTCATATTGTCGAATTCAGGGTCATGCTCCGGCCGTTGAAGGCGATCAACGTGGTTCATGAACGAATGGCCGCCATGCTTCGATCCGGTCAATGAGCACCAGGACGTCTGGCCGTGCGGCGAAGGACAGCGCAGAATGAGCGGGGGTCGAATTCGACCCCTTCATCATCGTCTGGGAGTACTGATGAGCGACAAGCCCGATGGACCCTCCTACTCCGTCGCGAGCCTCATAGGCAGCGCCGGCGGCGTTGCCGCGGGAGGCTTGGTTCACAGCGTATTGCCTGCGGCAAGTGGCTGGCTTCGGGCCGCAGCGACGGGCGGCTCGGTCGCTGTGGTTGGCGGGCTGCTCTCTTTTGCTGTCGTGTACTTCACGTCGCGAAAGTCCAGGTCAACCGAACGCTAGAACCCACCTAGGCCGTCCATCGTTTCGCTCGGCGCCGCACCGACGGTCGCCTGAACGCCGGGTTCAAAAAAAAAGGGAGAGTTGACATGCCCACGGGTACCGTTCGATTGCATCGCGTGCTCCGAGCGCCCCCGGAGCGTATCTATCGGGCGTTTCTGGAGCCCGATGCCATGGCCAAGTGGATACCGCCATACGGCTTCACGTGCAAGGTTCACCACATGGAGGCCAAGGTCGGCGGAACGTTCAGGATGTCGTTCACGAATTTCGGCACGGGGAGCGCGCACTCGTTCGGCGGCGAATATCTCGAGCTCGTCCCCAACGAGCGAATTCGCTACACCGACCGATTCGACGACCCGAACTTGCCCGGCGAAATACAGGTGACGGTGGTCCTGACCAAGGCGTCCTGCGGCACCGATGTCAGCATCGTCCAGGAAGGGATCCCCGAAGTCATTCCCGTGGAGATGTGCTACCTCGGTTGGCAGGAGTCAATGGCACAGCTTGCGACACTCGTCGAGCCGGAGATTCCCGGCTAAACGCAATCACGAAAGTGCGGCTCGTGGCTTCCGAACCAGGCTTCGCAGCACTCGAGCTCCGGCGGACCATCCACGAAAGGTCGGGAATGCTTTTCATGGTCATCGAGCGGTTTGAAGGCAACGACATGCTTCCCGTGTATGAGCGCTTGAATCAGGCGGGCCGCGGCCTCCCCGAAGGTCTGAAGTACGTCGGCAGCTGGATCGAGCCCAACTCGAGGTGGTTGCACCCTACCTGAGCAGCAACGGCTTGCCCGCACCGAATGACAGCTGACCCTTCCATCGAGCGGACGGTCCACGATGGCGGTTGCACGTGCCGCAACGTCCGCTATCGCATGGCGGGCGAACCGCTCTTCGTTCATTGCTGCCACTGCCGGTGGTGCCAGCGCGAAACGGGAGCGTCGTTCGCCTTGAACGCCATGATCGAGGCCGAGCGCGTGCAGCTTCTGCACGGCGAGGTCGAGGTCGTCGACACGCCATCGAACAGCGGCAAGGGGCAGAAGATCTCTCGCTGCCCGAAGTGCCGCATCGCGCTTTGGAGCAACTACGGGGGCGGCGGAGACGCGGTTCGCTTTGTCAGGGTGGGCACTCTCGATGAACCCGACCGGCTGCCGCCGGACATCCATATCTTCACGGCGTCGAAGCAGCCATGGGTCGTGCTGCCGACCGATACGCCTGCGGTGCCCGACTACTACAAGGCTTCCGAGCTGTGGCCGAAGGAAAGTCTCGAGCGCCGAGCCGCGCTGCTGGCGCGCTCGCCGTCCCGCTAGGTCCTGCCACGGAGTTCCGATGTCCGCCGAAGTCCCTTTGTCCGTCAGCCAGCACATTGCCCAGGTCGGCCTGTTCCTGGTCGCCGCGATCGCCATGTTCGGTGGCTCGCTCCAGATGGTCCTCGGCCAGCCCGACACATCGCCCCGCCTGGACAACGTGCACCGATTCATGGCCGGCGTCTACCTTTCGACGGGCCTGATCTGCCTCTGGGCCGGTCTCACCATTCGTGGCCAGGGCTTTCTCGTCTATCTGCTCGCGCTCGGTGTCCTGCTCGCGGGCATCGGGCGCCTGGTCTCGATCAGCAAGGTCGGCTTGCCCAAGCCGACGGCGGTCTGGCTCGGCTATCTGATGCCGGAGCTCTTGCTGCCGTTCGTCATCGCCGGAGCGCAGTACGCGAGTACGTAGTCAAGCCGACAGCCCAGAGTCTTTTCACCTCGCCCACCATCCACTTCTCGCAGGTCCGTCCAATGCCGAAACACATCGTCAAGACCGACAGGGCGCCAGCGTCACCTTCGACCTACAGCCAGGGCGTCGTGGCGGCCGGTCTGGTGTTCGTCTCGGGGCAGGGACCGTTCGATCCGACCTCGGGCGAGGTGGTGGGAACAACGATCCAGGCGCAAACCGCGCAGTGCCTCAGGAACGTCGCGGCCATTCTCGAATCCTGCGGGAGTTCCATGGCCAAGGTCGTGAGCGCAACGTTCATCCTCGCAGAGGAGGCCGACTTCGCGGGCCTGAATGAAGAATGGGGCAAGTGGTTTCCGGTCGATCCGCCGGCTCGCCAGGGCGCCAAGCTGCCCATTCGCCCCAAGGGCATGAAAGTCTCCATCGCTGCCATCGCCGAGGCCTGAACCCTCCATCGGCTTCACAAGGAAATTCGGTCACTCCTTGAAGGCTCCTTTTTTTGATCGCTCCCTGCCATGCCGCTGCTCGCTCCCGATTCGATCGATGCCAAACGCTTGCTTGTGCGCCGCGTCGCCGAGACCGATCTGCCGGCGCTGCTCGAGGTCAACGCGAGCGAGGAAGTCACTGCGTTGCTGCCCTATGCCCGATGGACGTCGATGGCCGACGGCGAGGCCTGGCTGAAGCGGATGGAAGGCATTCAGGCGACCGGGCTCGCCGTGCAATTCGTCGTGGTGAGCAAGTCGACGGGAGTGGCGATCGGCACCTGCCTGCTGTTCCGGTTCGAGGAAGGGAGCGCTCGCGCCGAGCTCGGCTACGCGCTGGGCCGCACCTACTGGGGACAAGGCCTCATGCAGGAGGCACTCGAAGCGCTGGTCGGCTCGGCCTTTCACAGCATGGGCTTGCGCCGGCTCGAAGCCGAAGTGGATACACGCAACCGACCGTCGGCCCGTCTCCTGGAACGGCTCGGCTTCAGGAAGGAAGGTCTGATGCGCGGGCGTTGGGTGACCAAGGGAGAGGTGAAGGACATGGAGATGTACGGTCTTCTTCGCAGCGAGTGGCCGGGTCGCGAAGCCCCCGGACGTCGCTCCTTGGCGTCTTGATCCCGCGGACGGTCCTGTGACAAAAGTATTCATCCTGTTCCTGGTGGCCGCTGAAGTCTTCATCTGGCTCACGAGCGCTGCCCTGCCGCCGAACATGGCCTCGCACTTCGCGGCGGGCGGTGCCGCGGATGGCTTCATGTCGCGTGGTGCCTATGTCGGCGTCATGCTCGGCGTCACGCTGGTCGCGCCGCTTCTCGTCGCCCTCTCGGGACAGCTCGTGAACGTCCTGCCGGCTCGACTCATCAACTTGCCCAATCGGCAATATTGGCTCGCTCCACAAAGGCGAGCTGCCACGATCGCCTCGCTATCCAGCCTGTCGATCTATTTCGCGTCGGCCCTCGTCGTCTTCCTGTGCTTCGTGCACTGGCTGGTCGTCCGCGCGAACGAGGCGCCCGTGCCTCGCCTGGAACCCGTGCCGATGTTCGTGGGCCTCGCCCTGTTTCTGGTGGGCACCGTCGTCTGGCTGATCGTCCTCGTCAGGCGCTTCTCGAGTGTTCCCCATGCCGTCGACCGCTGACCATCCCTTGCCTGTGCTCGTGCCGATGACCGAGGTCGAATACCGCGCCTTCGTCGAGGCGGCCGTGCCCGACTTCGCCGCCGACAAGATCGCCTCGGGAGAGTGGACCGAGGACGAAGCGCTCGATCTTGCAAGGCGTGCCTTCGAGAGTCTGCTGCCGCAAGGCCGCGAAACCGGCGGCAACCACTTCTTCACCGTGCGCGATGACGAAGCCGAGGCGGTCGGCGTGCTCTGGATCGCGACCAAGGAGCGCGCAGGCCAACGCGTCGCGTATGTGTACAACATCGGCATCGAGCCGGAGCACCGAAGACGAGGGCACGCGAGCCGCGCCTTCCTCGCACTGGAAGAGCAGGCGCGCGCCCTGGATGCATCGGGCATCGCGCTGCATGTGTTCGGACACAACCCGGGCGCCCAGGCCCTCTACGCGAAGCTCGGCTATCGGCCGACCAACATCAACATGTTCAAGCCGCTCGGGGGCGCAAAATAGACATCGCACTTTCAAGGAGAAGCTCATGAGAATCGCAGCAATCGCCCTCATCGTGGCGGGTCTGCTCGGCCTGGTCTACGGCAGCTTCAGCTACACCCGGGACAAGACGGCCATCAAGCTGGGCCCGCTCGAGCTCTCGGTCAAGGAGAAGGAAACCGTCAACGTTCCGATCTGGGCTGGCGTCGGCGCCATCGTCGTCGGTGGCCTGCTTCTCGCCTTCGCCGGCAAGACGAAGTAGAAGCGATCGCACCGGATAGGCAGAATCGACAGGAGGAGCAGCACCCCGTGGACTCGCAGAACCTTCGGATCGTCCTGGCGTTCTCGCTCGAGGACCAGGCGTGGATCCGTCGCTCCTCGATCGTCGTGCCCAAGTACTGGGCCGGCCACGACATCGCGCCGGCCTCGGGTGACGCGCTGCGGATCGGCGGGCGGCAGTTCATCGTGCAGGCCAGGGTGTGGGAGCACGACGGAAGCACGCCCGTCCTACGGCTGTTCCTCGGCAGCGGCGGTGCAGAGAGCGACACGGTTTTTGGATAGGGAGAAAAGATGAGCGCATATCTGGTCGCCGACATCAAGGTCAGCGACAACGCCGCGTACGAGGCGTATCGCGAACGGGCTCCGGGCGTCATCGCCTCTTACGGGGGACGCTATGTCGTTCGTGGCGGGGCCGTGGAAGTGCTGGAAGGCACTCCGTCGCCGAACCGGACCGTGATTCTCGAATTCGAGAACATGGCCGCGCTGAAATCGTTCTGGGACTCGCCCGAGTACCGGCCGCTTCGCGCGATCCGCGAGCGGGCCACGACGTCGAACATCTTCGCGGTGGCCGGGCTATAGATCCGGCGCGCCGGGAGCGCATGGAGACCCTGGCCGCCGGATCGCTGGTGCTCGAGCCACTGGTCGTGGCCCATGCCGAGGCGATGTTCGAGCTTCTCTCGGACCCCGAGATCCACCGCTATCTGGATCATCCGCCGCCACCCTCGATCGGCCATCTGCGCGGCGTCTACGGGCGGCTCGAATCGCGCCAGTCTCCCGATGGCAGGCAGCGATGGCTCAACTGGGTGCTCCGCTCGCCTGCAGGGTCGTTGCTGGGCTACGTGCAGGCCACCGTGACCGAGCGAGCCGACGCCTGGGTCGCCTACATTCTTTCCAGGCAGCACTGGGGCGGCGGTCATGCGGCCGCGGCGATGCAAGCCATGCTCGAACATCTGAAGACCGCCAACGAAGTGCGTCGGTTCCTCGCCACGGTCGAGGCCGAGAACCTTCGCTCGATCCGATTGCTGGAGCGTCTCGGCTTTCATCCCGCGACGGCGCTCGAGCTCGACGGGCAGAGCCTTTCCGAGAGCGAGCGGCTTTTCGTCTGCCAGCCCTCGGACCTACCCACGGAGTGATACGAGAGATGCACGGAGCGATCGATTCGGGCCCCTTGCTGGCCGCATTCCTCCTCGCCAGCCTGGTGCTTGCGGCGACTCCCGGACCGGGTGTCGTCTACGTCGTCGCGCGTACGCTGGCGCAGGGCCGACCGGCCGGGATCGCGTCGGTTGTCGGCGTCGCGATGGGTAACATGTGCAACGCGATCGGCGCATCGATCGGCCTCGCCGCGCTGTTCGCGGTGTCGTCGGTCGCCTTCACCGTCATCAAGTTCGCCGGCGCGGCCTATCTCGTCTACCTCGGCGTCAAGGCGCTGCGCCGATCGACGGTCGAACTGACGCCTTCCGGATTCGAGGCTCCGCAATTGCGCCGCATTGTTCGCGACGGCTTTTTCGTCGCGCTGCTGAATCCGAAGACCGCCCTCTTCTTCGCCGCCTTCCTGCCTCAGTTCATCGATCGTGCGAGCTCCACGGCCGCCCAGGGCGCGGCGCTCGGCGTCGTCTTCGTGCTGGTGGCGCTTGTCACGGACACGAGCTATGTGCTGGCCGCGAACCTCGCGGCCGCCAGGATCGGCGGCGGCAGGCGCTTCGCTTCTGCTGGCCGCTACGCGGCGGCGGCGACGTACTTCGGCCTGGGCGTCTTCACGGCCGCGACGGGTTCGAAAAGCGTGCGCTGAGCCGGAGCCGGTCCTCGACATCGAAACAACGGAGACAACGCATGTGCAGGAACATCCGGACGCTGTTCAACTTCGAGCCGCCGGCCACCGAGATCGAGATCCGGGCCGCCTCGCTGCAGTTCGTGCGCAAGATCAGCGGGTTCAACGTGCCGTCGCGGTCGAACGAGGCGGCGTTCGATCGTGCGGTCGCGGATGTCGCGGCCGCGGCGCGGACACTCATCGATGCACTGGTCACGACCGCCGATCCGCGCGACCGCGAGGTCGAGGCGGCGCGAGCGCGGGCGCGCTCGGCGACACGATTCGGTACCGATGTTTCAAGTCCCGTCGGGCCCGGCCGCCCCTGAAGCGAGAAATAGCCGACAAAGCAAGCCCTTCATGCGCTTGCAACCGACCAACCCGAGAGGCAGACTTCGTTCTGGTCGCCTCGTGCCAGCTGCGCACAGCGGCACGATCCACGG
The DNA here is from genome assembly GCA_039933535.1 of Caldimonas sp. Classification (GTDB taxonomy): domain Bacteria; phylum Pseudomonadota; class Gammaproteobacteria; order Burkholderiales; family Burkholderiaceae_C; genus Schlegelella_A. The sequence continues at coordinate 9,697 of JBDTNU010000047.1, forward strand.
AGCCACGATGAAGACCACCCCGATACTGCTTTCGCTCGCCCTCCTGCTCGCCGTGTCCGACGTGGCGCCGGCACAGGCACCGCAGTCTCACAAGCTCGCCTGGCTGCAGGGCTGCTGGGCGATGGTCAATCAGGAACGCGCGGTCGAAGAGCAGTGGATGGCGCCGCGCGGCAAGACCATGATCGGCTCCAGCCGCACCGTCGACGGGACCAGCCTGGTTGGCTACGAATTCATGATGATCCGAGAGCAGGGCGATCGCTACGCCTTCGAAGTGCGGCCGTCGGGCAAGGCGCCGATCGTGTTCACCTCGTCGACGCTCACCGATTCGAGCGTGGTCTTCGAGAATCCGCAGCAGGACTTTCCGCAGAAGATCGGCTATCGGCGCGACGGCAGCAACGCGATGTACGCCTGGATCGAAGGCAGCCGCAACGGCGAGCGCCGCAGCTTCGGCTTCCCTTATCGCCAGGTCGTCTGCGCCGGCTAGTAGCGGTCGTTGCCGGCCAGCGCTGTCGCGCTTCAGTCGGCCAGTTGTCCTTGCACGAGACGCAGCCGCCGGCTGCAGCGGGAGGCCAGGCTGTCGTCGTGCGTCACGAGTACCAGCGCCATGCCGCGCTGGGCGGCGAGATCCAGGAGTAGCTGGAACACCGCGTCGGCGGTGACGCGGTCGAGGTTGCCGGTGGGCTCGTCGGCCAGCACGCAATCCGGCTCGCCGGCCAGCGAGCGCGCGATCGCGACGCGCTGACGCTCGCCGCCCGAGAGCTGCGCCGGCCGGTGCGCGAGACGCTCGCCCAGGCCGACTTGCCGCAAGGCCACGGCGGCGCGTTCGCGCGCTTCGGCGTTGCCGAGGCGGCGGATGCGCAAGGGCATCGCGACGTTGTCGAGCGCCGTGAATTCCGGCAGCAGGTGATGAAACTGGTAGACGAAGCCGAGATGGCGGTTGCGCCACTCGCCCTGCTCCGCCGCCCCCTGCGCCGCGAAGTCGCGTCCGCACAGCAGCACGCTGCCGCTGGTCGGCGCCTCGAGGCCACCGAGCAGGTGCAGCAAGGTGCTCTTGCCGGAACCCGACGCGCCGACCACGGCCAGCGTCTCGCCGGCGTGGACGTCGAGGTCGACGCCGCGCAGCACCTGCACGTCGATTCGCGACGCGCCGCTGCCCTCGACGAAGCGCTTGTGCAGGCCGCGCGCAGCGATCACCGCCTGCGCCGCCGCCTCACTCATAGCGCAGCGCTTCGGCGGGCTGCATGCGGCTGGCGCGCCAGCTCGGATACAGCGTGGCGATGAAGGCAAGGACCAAGGAGATCACGACGATCGGCACGATGTCGCCCTGTTGCGGATCGCTCGGCATGCGGCTGATCAGGTAGACGCTGCTGGGCAGAAAGCTCACGTGCAGCACGCCCTCGATCGCGGGCACGATGACGTCGATGTTGAAGGCGACGAGCAGGCCCATCAGCATGCCGGCGAGCGTGCCGATGACTCCCGACGCGGCGCCCTGGACGATGAAGATCGTCATCACCGAGCGCGGCGTCGCGCCGAGCGTGCGCAGGATCGCGATGTCGGCGCGCTTGTCGGTCACCGTCATGACCAGCGTCGACACGAGGTTGAATGCGGCCACCGCGACGATCAGCGTCAGGATGATGAACATCAGACGCTTTTCCACCTGCACCGCCGCAAACCAGTTGCGGTTGGTGCTGGTCCAGTCGCGCACGTTGACCCTCGGGCCCAGGCTTTGCGCGAGCTCGGCGCCTACCAGCGGCGCCTGATTCAGGTCCTTCAGCCGCAGCTGCACGCCGGTCGGGCCCTCGACGCGAAACAGCTTCGCGGCGTCTTCGAGATGGACGAGCGCGAGGCCGTTGTCGTACTCGTAGTGACCGGCATCGAAGGTGCCGACGACCGTCATCTGGCGCAGCCGCGGCACGACGCCCGCCGGCGTGACCTGCCCGCCGGGCAGCACGATCGTCACCTTGTCGCCTTCGCGAACGCCGAGCGATCGCGCCAGCTCGATGCCGAGAACGATGCTCCACGAGCCGGGAACGAGCCGGGCCAGCGTCGTGTCCCGGAGCCGCGCGGCGAGATCGGTCACGGTGGCTTCGTCGTTCGGGACGATGCCGCGAACGATGACGCCGCGCATCTCGTCGCCACGCGCGATCAAGGCCTGCGAGACGACGAAGGGCGCCGCACCGATCACCTCGGGGTTCTTGCGCGCTTCGGCCGCCGTGACGTGCCAGTCCGGCAGCGCGGCGCCTTCGGCGTCGGAGATCTCGATGTGCGAGACCACCGAGAGCATGCGGTCCCGCACCTCCTTCTGGAAGCCGTTCATCACCGACAGCACGATGATCAGCGCGGCCACGCCGAGAGCGATGCCGAGCATCGACACGCCGGAGATGAAGGAGATGAAGCCGTTGCGGCGCCCGGCCCGCCCGGCCCGCGTGTAGCGCCAGCCGATCTGCAGTTCATAGGGCCAGTTCATGCGGCAGCGATGCTACCCGACACCCTGCGCAACCTCGTTCGAAAGGCCACTCGGATAATCGTCGCCATGCACCTGCTCGTTCCCTTCGCTTCCGACGACTCGGAAGCCTGCCGGCACGTGCTGCGCGACCTCGCACTGCCGAACCTCGCACGGCTGCTGGTGCGGCTCGAGCCCGTTGCGCGCGACACCGGCGAAGCGGCCTCCTTCTCGCCTCCGCACGAGCGCGCTCTTGCCGCCGCCCGAGGCTGGCATGGCGGCGATGGCACCCTGCCCTTCGCCGCGCATGCGGCGCTGGCCGACGGCGTCGCGCCCGCAAGCGGCGCCTGGGGACTGGTCACGCCGGCGCACTGGCTTTTGGGGCGCGACCACGCGACCATGATCGATCCGGCGCAGCTCGGTCTGAGCGAGGTCGATTCGCGAGCGCTGTTCGACGCCGTCCGTGCGCTGTTCGAGAGCGAAGGCTTCGTCGCCGCCTGGGGCGCGCCCGACCGCTGGTACATCGGCCGCGACGCGCTCGAAGGCTTCGCGACGGCGTCGCTCGACCGTGTGATCGGCCGCAACGTCGACCACTGGCTCGGCGAAACGCGCTCCGACATAGGCCGCCTGGTTCGCCGCCTGCAAAGCGAAGTGCAGCTCGTGTTTCACGAGCACCCCGTCAACGAAGCGCGCGAGGGTCGCGGCGAAGCGCTCGTGAATTCGTTCTGGCTGAGTGGCTGCGGCAAGTTGCAGGTCGCGAACTTGGCGGCCGAGCCGCAGGTCGAGTCCTCGCTGCGCGCGCCGCTGCTCGCCGGCGACTGGGCAGCATGGGCCGAGGCCTGGCAGGCCCTCGATGCCGGGCCGATCGCCCGATCGCTGCAGGGCGACGCAACGCTGACGCTGTGCGGCGAACGAAGCGCGCTTCGCTTCGAAGCCAGGCCGCAGAGCCTGTTGCGCCGTCTGCGCAACCGCTGGAACGGCGCCGAGCCGCACGCCTTGCTCGAGGGGCTGTGAGGCGGCCATGAGCATCGATCCCGTGACCATCCTGACCCGCGACGTTCCACCGCGCACCGCGTGGGCGCTCGAGCAGGCCGGCGTGCATCCGCTGCTCGCGCGGCTGTTCGCGGCGCGCGGAGTGAAGAGCGCCGACGAGCTCGACGAGACCCTGGGCAAGCTGCTGCCGCCTTCCGGGCTGCTCGGTGCCGCCGACGCCGCGAGCCTGCTGGCCGATGCGATCGGGGCCGGCAGCAGGATCTGCGTCGTCGCCGACTACGACTGCGATGGCGCCACCGCCTGCGCCGTGACCTTGCGCGGCCTGCGCATGCTGGGCGCCGATCCGAGCACGCTTGCCTACGTCGTGCCCGACCGGCGCGTTCACGGCTACGGTCTGACGCCAGCCATCGTCGACCTCGCGATCGAGACGGCCGCGCCCGATGTGTTGCTGACGGTCGACAACGGCATCGCCAGTCTCGAGGGCGTGGCCCACGCTGCCGCGCACGGCCTGACGGTGGTGATCACCGATCACCACCTGCCCGCGCTCGTCGACGGCGAAGTGGTGCTGCCTGAAGCCGACGTGATCGTCAATCCGAATCAGCCGGGCTGCAGCTTTGCGAGCAAGCAATTGGCCGGCGTCGGCGTCGCGTTCTACGTGCTGCTCGCATTGCGCGCCGAGCTGCGCGAGCGCGGCGAGTTCGATCTCGCCGGGCAGCCCAGGCTCGACACGCTGCTCGATCTCGTAGCGCTCGGCACCGTCGCCGACGTCGTCAAGCTCGATCGCAACAATCGCTGCCTGGTCGCGCAAGGCTTGAAGCGGATTCGCGCCGGCCGGATGCAGGCCGGCGTGGCGGCGCTGTTCGCGGTGGCCGGCCGCGATCCGCGCCAGGCCAGCGCCGCCGACTTCGGCTTTGCGGTAGGCCCGCGCCTCAACGCCGCCGGGCGCCTGGCCGACATGACGCTCGGCATCGAATGCCTGCTGACCAACGACGCGACGCGTGCCCACGAGCTGGCAAGCGCGCTCGACGCGATCAATCGTGAGCGGCGCACGGTGGAGGCAGGAATGCGCGAGCAGGCCGAGGCGCTGGTCGATCTGGCGCTTGCCGCGGCGGGCGGCGTCGAGGCGGCGTTCGCCGTGTACGACCCGGCCTTTCACGAAGGCGTGGTCGGCATCATCGCTTCGCGCCTCAAGGACCGGCTGCACCGGCCGACGTTCGTCTTCGCCCTCGGCCAGGACGGCTCGCTCAAGGGCTCAGGACGTTCGGTCGAGGGCCTGCACCTGCGCGACGCGCTCGACCTCGTCAGCAAGCGACACCCGAACTTGCTCAAGCGCTTCGGCGGTCACGCGATGGCGGCCGGCTGCACGATCGAGCTCGAAGCCCTCGACGTCTTTCGCTCGGCGCTGCAAGCCGCGGCCGAGAGCATCGGCACGGCCGCGACGGCGCAGCGCGTCGCCAGCGACGGCGCGCTCGCGGCCGAGCACTGGAACGTGGCGACGGCACGCCTGCTCGAAGCCCAGGTCTGGGGCGCGGCTTTCGAGGCGCCGATCTTCTGCGATTCGGTCGAGATCGTCTCGCAGCGACTGGTTGGCGACAAGCACCTGAAGCTCGCCGTCCGCCTCGACGGCACGGTGCGCGACGCGATCTGGTTCGGCCGGGTCGAGCCGATCGGCGAACGGGTCCGGCTGGCCTATCGGCTCGAGGTCGACAGCTACAACGGCAACGAACGGATCCAGATGATCGTGGTCGCCGTCGAGGAAAAGCCGCAATCGGTTTCAGCCTGACCCTCGAAATCTTCGGCTCGTCGCATGGCACTTCACCCGGCCGGGCGGCCGCGCGACACTTGCGGCATGGAACTGCACATCACCGGTCTGTCCAAGACCTACGCCAACGGCGTGCGCGCGCTCGATGAAGTGAGCCTTTCGATCCCGACCGGCATGTTCGGTCTGCTCGGGCCAAACGGTGCCGGCAAGTCGACGCTGATGCGAACCCTCGCCACGCTGCAGGATGCCGACCACGGCTCGGCGCAGCTGGTCGACGCCGAGCGCGGCACCCACATCAACGTGCTGCGCGACAAGGCCGGCGTGCGGCGGGTGCTCGGCTACCTGCCGCAGGACTTCGGCGTCTATCCCAAGGTCAACGCCGAAGACATGCTCGACCACCTGGCGCGTCTGAAGGGCCTGGCCGACCGCGCCGAGCGGCGCGACGCGGTCGAGACCCTGCTGCGCCAGACCAACCTCTACGACGTGCGCAAGAAAGCGCTCGGCGGCTTTTCGGGCGGCATGCGGCAGCGCTTCGGCATCGCGCAGGCACTGCTCGGCGATCCCAAGCTCATCATCGTCGACGAGCCGACGGCAGGACTCGACCCGGAAGAGCGGACGCGCTTTCACAACCTGCTGGTCGAGATCGGCGAAGAGGTGATCGTCCTGCTCTCCACCCACATCGTCTCCGACGTGAGCGACCTCTGCCCGCAGCTGGCGATCATGAACAAGGGCAAGGTGCTGACCAGCGGCACACCCAAGCAGCTCACCGACGCGCTGGCGGGGCGGATCTGGCAAGCCTCCGTGACCCGCTCCGAGGTCGAGGCGCTGCGCGAACGGCACAAGGTCATCTCGACCCGGCTCTACACCGGCAGGACGACGGTGCACGTGATCTCCGACGGCTCGCCGGGACCCGAATTCACCTCGGTCGAAGCGACGCTCGACGACGCCTACTTCGCCGCCATCGGTGGGCACGCATGAGCCCCGCCCGGCCGCCCGAAGGGGCGCCCTCCCGCCCGGCAAGACCGGCCGAATGCCGCAGGGCGCACTGATGAGCGCGTTGACGATCGCGTCGTTCGAGTTCAGGGCGCGGCTGAAGCTCGTCTCGACCTGGGTCT
>JBDTNU010000048.1:0-15540 GCA_039933535.1 Caldimonas sp.
CCGACCACATGGTCACCGAGACGCTGATCCGCGGCATGTACGAGTACTGGCGCAAGGTCATGGAGGCCTGAGGTGGCCCTACCCGTCGACATGGACTTCGCCGACTACCACGCCCTGGTCCAGCTCTACGCCGAGTATTCGTACGCCGTCGACTCCGGCGACTGGAATCTCTGGCCCGAATTCTTCGTCGACGCGTGCAGCTACCGGCTCGTGCCGCGCGAGAACCACGAGCGCGGCTTTCCGTTGGCCACGCTCTCGTTCGAGAGCAAGGGCATGCTGCGCGACCGCGTCTACGGCATCCGCGAAACGCTGTTCCACGATCCCTACTACCAGCGCCACGTGGTCGGTGCTCCGCTGGTGCGCGACGTGAGCGGCGATCGCATCACGAGCGAGGCGAACTACGCGGTCTTTCGCACCAAGCTCAACGAGCTCAGCACCGTGTTCAACGTAGGCCGCTATATCGATACGGTCGTGCGCACGCCGCAGGGGCTGAAGTTCGAGAGCCGGCTCGTCGTCTACGACAGCGAGATGATCCCGAACTCGATCATCTATCCGATCTGAAAGCGCCGCCGACGCCATGACCGAACACTGGCACGACGTCGCCACTCTCGACGACTTCGCCGCTACCGACGCCATCGCCGTGGCGGCGGGAGGCCGGCAGATCGCGATCTTTCTTGTCGACGGCGCCGTGTTCGCCACCGCCAACCATTGCACCCACGGCGACGCGCTCCTGTGCGACGGCTTCCTCGAAGGCCACGAGATCGAGTGCCCGCACCACCAGGGCCGATTCGACGTCCGCACCGGCGCCGCGACCTGCGCACCGGCGACGGTCGCGCTCGCCACCTATCCTGCCCGCCTCGAACAAGGGCGCGTGCAATTGCTCATCCGCTGAAGGCGAGCAGCGGCGCCACGGCTCGACCCGGGTCATCGCGCTCTTGCTATCGTCGGACTCCGACCGCGACGAAAACGCAGATGCAACCCGTCATCACCAGCCTGCTCGACACGGACTTGTACAAGTTCACGATGTGGCAGGCGATGCTGCATCGGCATCCGCAGACACAGGCCGAATACACCTTCGTCTGTCGCAACACGCCTGCCTATCCGCTGGCCGAGCTGCTGCCCGAGATCGATCGCGAGCTCGATGCGCTGTGCGCACTCTCGTTTCGCAACAGCGAGCTCGCCCATCTCGCGAGCCTGCGCTTCATCCGCTCGGACTTCATCGACTTCCTGCGCATCTTCCGGTTCCAGCGAGATTTCATCGTCGCCCGCGCCGCGGCCGATGGACGCGGCCTCGAGATCGTCGCCAGCGGCCCGCAGGTCCACGTCATGGCGTTCGAGATCTTCGTGCTGGCGATCGTCAACGAGCTGTACTTTCGCCGCTTCGACCGGCGCGAGGCCTGGACCGAGGGGCGGCGGCGCCTCGCCGACAAGATCGAGCGCCTGCGCGCCTTCGAGCGCGAGCCCAAGCGCCTCAATCCTTTCGAGTTCTTCGACTTCGGCGTGCGCCGGCGCTTCTCCGGCGAGTGGCATCGCGAAGTGCTGACGACGCTGAAGCGCGAGGTGCCGCAGTTCTTCAAGGGCGCGTCCGACGTGCTCTATGCGCGCGACCTCGGCCTGGTGCCGATCGGCACGATGGCGCACGAGTACCTGCAGACCTTCCAGACGCTCGGCGTGCGGCTGCGCGACTTCCAGCGCGCTGCGCTCGAAAGCTGGGTCCAGGAATACCGCGGCGACCTCGGCATCGCGCTCACCGACGTGGTCGGCATGGACGCCTTTCTCGCCGACTTCGACCTCTACTTCGCCAAGCTCTTCGACGGCTTGCGCCACGACTCGGGCGATCCCTTCGTCTGGGGCGAAAAGGCGCTCGCGCACTACGAGAAGCTGCGCATCGACGCCAAGACCAAGCGCCTGGTCTTCTCCGACGGGCTCGACTTCGAAAAGTCGTTCGCGCTGTATCGCCACTTCGCCGACCGGACCATGCTCGGCTTCGGCATCGGCACCAACATCACCAACGACATGGGCCTGAAGACGCTGCACATCGTCATGAAGCTGACCCACGCCAATCGCCAGCCGGTGGCCAAGCTCTCCGACAGCCCGGGCAAGCTGCTCTGCGACGACGAGACCTTTCTCGCCTACCTGCGCCAGGTCTTCAACGTGCCGGCGTGAGGTGATGGACGCGAGCCCGGCGGCGTTCCGGACGGTGACGCTCGCGAGCGGCGCAGATCTCGAGGACTTTCGCCGCGCTTGTCGCAAACTATGGGCCGAGCAGGTCGAACCGGGCCGGATCCGCTGGCTCACAGGCGATCGCGGAGGGGGCGAGCGCCTCGATGCCGGGGACGCCGCCGACCCGAAGGTTCAGGGCGCCGCGCCGCCGCTGCACGTGCCTGCGACGTTCATGCCGGTGTGCGAATACGTCATCTTGCACGCCGGCGCGGGCCGCTTCGACCTCCTCTATCGCTTGCTCTGGCGCCTGCAGACCGAGCCAGGCCTGCGCGGCGATCCGCTCGATGTCGACTGGGTCCGTGCTCGGCAAATGGCAGAAGAGGTCCGCCGCGACATGACGAGGGCGGCCTCGGAGGGTGGGCCGCCGCGCTCCCTCGTGGCCCTTCGGCTCGCCCTCGACGCTTGCCGCGAGTGCCCGATCGGCGAGCACGCCACGCGGGCCGTGCCAGGCGAAGGCCCGAAACACGCGCGGCTGATGTTCGTCGGCGAGCAGCCCGGCGATCAGGAAGACCTGCAAGGCCGTCCCTTCGTCGGTCCGGCCGGACAGCTGTTCAGCCGCGCGCTGGCCGAGCTCGGCATCGAGCGCCGCGATGTCTACATCAGCAACGCGGTCAAGCATTTCAAGTTCGAGCTGCGCGGCAAGCGGCGCATCCACAAGACGCCGGCGCAGGAGGAAGCGGCCGTCTGCCTGCACTGGCTCGAAACCGAGGTCGCGCTGGTCGATCCGAAAGCGCTGGTCGCGCTCGGTGCAACGGCCGCTCGCCAGCTCATGGGCTTTGCGGTCGCCGTCACGCGTTCGCGCGGACAGTGGCTCGAGCGCGCCGACGGTCGACGCGTTCTGATCACGCTGCATCCTTCGGCCTTGCTGCGCATGGAGCCAGAAGACAAGGACGCGGCCTACGCGGCCTGGCTGGCCGACCTGCGTCGGGCGGGGGCGGTGTAAGGAGTTCGCCGGAACAGCGACATGCTGACGTGGCCCTCGGTCGCGATCCGCTCATTCCTCATCCAATCAATCCGGAGTTCCCTATGAAAACCCTCGCTGCTACCTTGATGTGTGCCTGCATGACCTTCGTCGCGGGCAACGTGGCTGCCGCCAGCCACATGGAAAAGGGCGCCTCGGCGCCAATGGCCCAGGACGGCATGATGAAAAAGGAAATGTCCATGCAGGACTGCAAGGATCACATGGCCATGGCGAAGAAGGACGGCATGAAGAAGGACGACGCCATGATGAAGAAGGACGCCATGTGCGACGAGGCGATGAAGAAGGACGGGATGATGAAAAAGGACGACGCCATGATGAAGAAGGACGAGCCGATGAAGAAGTAGGCTGGCGAGGAACAGAAGCCGTCCTACAGCCCGGTCGCGCCCTGCCCGACCGGGCTTTCGTTTGTCCGGTGCTTCAATGATTCGAACGCCCCGATGGGCTCGAACGAAAGCACGACATGAACGACGACACCCGCGAACAACGCGAGATTCTCTGGAAGCTGATCAAGAACATCCGTTTCGCGATGTTCACGACCCGACACGGCAACGGCCACCTGCACGCCCGGCCGATGACGACGCAGAACAAGGCGCTCGAGGCCGACGAGAGCTTGTGGTTCTTCATGTCGAAGTCGGGTGACCCGGCCGCCGACCTGGTCGCCGACCCGGTGGTCAACCTCGTCTATGCCGATCCCTCCGAAGACACCTACGTCTCGGTTTCCGGAACCGCCGCGCTGATCGAAGACGCGGCGAAAAAGCAGCAGCTCTGGAACAAGCTGGCCGAGGCGTGGTTCCCCGGTGGCCCGAGCGACCCCGATCTGGCTCTGGTGCAGGTCCGGATCATTCACGCCAACTACTGGGACGTGAAGGAAAGCAAGATCGTCCAGCTGTACGAGATGGCAAAGGCCGTCGTGACCGGCAAGCCTCCCACGGGGTTGGGCGAGCACGGCGAAGTACGCATGCGCTGAAGCGCTGCGCCGTTCGGGGCCGGTACAAGATCACGCCGCAGTCGCGACCCCGATGTCGGAGGCGGATCTGCCACCGATCCCCGGCGCTGTTCCGGGCAATGGTGTCGCGGCCCTGCCGATAAGGTTGCTCCAAGCCCGAACGGAGCAATGCACCATGCGCCACGCACCCGCCACCCTGCCTCTCGCGACCGCCTATCCAGCGGGGGTCTATCGCCTGGGTTCGCCGGCCGGAGCGATCGAATGGGAAGAGTTGCCTTCGCTGGCCGGATCGCTGGCCCAGCGCATCGTCAACTCCACCGCGAGCCCGTGGGACAGCACGCGGCCGGCGGAACTCGATAGCCACGTGCCTTCGCAGCCCTTCCGCGAGCCGGTCGACGGCATCGCGATTCGCGAAGTCAACGAGCCCGACGTGTTCCGCCACTTCTTCGGCACCTGAACGTCACGGCGGCGATACTGGGCGGACCATCCGCCATCCCGCCGAAACGTGAACGAAACCGAGCTTCCCGCCACGCCCGACCGACTCCACTGGGAGGACTTTGTCGTTGGCCAGGTGCGCGAATTCGGCCGTTGCGAAGTGACGCGCGAGGCCGTGCTCGATTTCGCGCGCCAGTTCGATCCTCAACCCTTTCATCTCGACGATGCTGCAGCCGCCAGGTCGCTGTTCGGTCGGCTCGCGGCGAGTGGCTGGCACACCTGCGCGATGGCGATGCGCATGATGTGCGACGGCTATCTGCTCCATTCGGCCAGCCTCGGATCGCCTGGTATCGAGCGCCTGGCGTGGCCCGCGCCCGTGTTTCCCGGCGACGTGCTGCGCATGCGCATCACCGTCGTCGAAACCAGGCCGCTCGCCAGCCGTCCAGCGGTCGGGCTGGTACGCAACCGATCCGAAGTCCTGAACCAGAACGGCGAAACCGTGCTGACGATGGAAGGGGCCGGCTTCTTCGCCCGTCGCGCAACAGCGCCGCCGCGCAGCGACAACACGTGACTTAGTACGTCGCGACGACGCCCGTGCCCGGCGCTCGCCGAGGCACGAGGCGTGACAATCAGAGTCTCGCCCGGCACGGGTCTTCGGCGCTCTCGCCGGCCGTGCCGACACGGCGCCACCCACTGGCAGGAGCCAGCGCAAGCGCATGGTGATCAACCCGGCACACACAGTCGACGATTCAGGCGAGCGCCTCCGCGTTCGGCCTTCGCACGGTCACGTGCTGCCCGCCGGCACTCGACTGCGCGACTACGAGATCACCGGGCTGATCGACGAAGGCGGCTTCGGCATCGTCTACCTCGCCTGGGACCATTCCCTGCAGCGCAAGGTCGCGATCAAGGAATACATGCCGGCGTCGATGGCCTCGCGCGTGGCGGGCTCGTCGGCCATCGTCGTCAAGTCCGAACGACACATCGATACCTTCAAGGCCGGCCTGAAGAGCTTCGTCAACGAAGCGCGGCTGCTGGCCCGCTTCGACCATGCCTCGCTGGTCAAGGTCTACCGCTTCTGGGAGGAGAACGGCACCGCCTACATGGTCATGCCGTTCTACGAAGGACCGACGCTCAAGACCGCGCTCGCCGGGCTCGACCACGTGCCGAGCGAGGCCGAGCTGCGCACCTGGTTGAAGCCCGTTCTCGACGCCGTCGCGCTGCTCCACGACGGCCGCCTGTGGCATCAGAACATCGCACCGGACGGCATCGTCCTGACGCCCATCGGCCCCGTGCTGTTCGGCTTCGGCTCGGCCGAGCACGCTGTTGCTGCGCTCAACCACGCGCCGGCTGCCGCGCTCAAGCCCGGCTTCGCGGCGATCGAGCAGTACGGCAGCGCCGCAGAAACGACACGTGGCGCCTGGACCGATCTCTATGCGCTGGCCGCCGTCGTCTACACGGCGATCATCGGCAGCGCCCCGGCCGCCGCGGCGGATCGCCTCGTCGAGGACCCTGTCCAACCACTCTCCGCGGTCGCGGCCGGTCTCTACAGCAAGGGATTTCTCGCGGCGATCGACGCCGCGCTCGCGGTCGAGCCGGAACGCCGGCCGCGCGACCACCTCCAGTTCCGTTCGCTGATGGGCGACATCGACGCGGCCGAACCGGTCGCGCTCACGCCACCCCACGACCTGATGCACGAGCCCTTTGCCGGGCAGAAAAGCGTCGAGCGCGAGATCACGATCCCTGATCGGCCCCTGATGTCGCTTGGCGCACCGGCGGCCAAGGCGAGCGCGGCGGTCGCGCCGACAGCCGTCAGCGCTACCAAACCGGCCTCTCGGGAGCCGGCCAACGCGGCAGTGCGCGCCAGCACCGACGACATGCGGCCTCGCCCTGCGCTGCACTCTCCTTCGTGGATGCGTTCTGGCGCCGCGCGCCGCGTCTTCGGCACACGCACGCTCTATGCACTGGTCGCGGGGATCGGCGCGCTGATCGGCGTCGCCGTGCTGGCGTCGCAGTTCTACGCACGACAGGCAGACCACGCCAGCAAGGCGACCGCGGTCATCGCCGAGTCCGCCCACGTCACGGCGGTCGCATCACCGCCGCCGCTCAGGCCAGCCTCGGCCGCGCCGCTCGTGGCGGCACCGGCGCCGCCCGAAGACCTGACCCCGCCGGGCACGGAAGCCGAACGCCAGACCCGCTGCACCGGGGTTTTGCAGAAAGCCTCGCTCGAGCCCATCACCAGGGCCGACACCGACTTCTTCAAGAGAGAGTGCAAGTGACGTCCTTTGCAATCGCCCGCCACGACCGGGGCGTCTGCGCCGCCCTGCTCGGCCTGGTGTTCGCCGCGCTGATCGCGGCATGCACCGCGTCGGGGCCGCAGACCTTCGAGAAGGCCGCCGCCGACGCGACCGACAGCCTCGTCGCCCAGACCGGCAAGCTGCCCCCGTTCCTGGCCCGGATCGAAGCGGCGATCAGCAAGCCCGACGCGAACACGCCCCGGCGCAGCATCGTGCTCGATCCGATGCTCGACATGATCACCGGCCAGCAGACCGAGACGACGCTGTTGTTCGAGCGTCGCGTCACCCAGCGCATGGCGGCGAAGTTTCCGCAGTTCGAGTTCCTGCCGTTCCAGGCCGCCAATCTGAGTCGCGCCCAGTACCTGCTCACGGGCACGATGACGCGCGTGACCCCCGCGACCAAGCCCACGGTACGCCTGAGCCTGGCCTTGACCGACATCAAGAGCGGCCTGGTGGTTGCGCAGGCGTCAGCGCTGGCGCCCGAGGAAAACCTCGACGGCACGCCGTCGCGCTACTACAAGGACAGCCCGGTCCTGATCAAGGACAAGGTCGTCGAGGGCTACGCCAGGACGACCGACACCGCGCCCGGCCAACGTGCCGACCCCTACTACATGGAGCGGGTCGGCGTCGGCACCGTGATCACCGAAGCGACCACGCTGTACAACGCCGAGCGCTACCAGGATGCGCTGGGTCAGTACCAGACCGCGCTGGCAACACCGCAAGGACAGCAGCTGCGGGCCGAAAGCGGCCTGTACCTCACCAACATGAAGCTCGGCAAGATCGCCGACGCGGAGCAGTCGTTCGGTCGGATCGTCGCGCTCGGCATCGCCTACAACGAGCTGGGCGTGAAGTTCCTCTTCAACCCGGGCAGCGTCGAGTTCTGGGCCGACCCGAAGATCAGCGGCGCTTACGCGATGTGGTTGCGCCAGATCGCGCGCGGGACGGTCGCCGCGGGCAGCTGCATCAAGGTCGTCGGCCACACCAGCAAGAGCGGCCCGGCGGCCGCCAACGACGCTCTCTCGCTCCGGCGCGCGGCGACGATCCGGCAGCGCCTCGTCGCCGAACAACCCGTGTTGGTGACCCGGTCGACGGCAGAAGGCATGGGCTTTCACCAGAACATCGTCGGCAGCGGCACCGACGACGGCTTCGACGTGCTCGACCGGCGGGTCGAGTTCAAGATCGTGCCTTGCCCTCGCTGATGACGCCGCTTGGCGGAAAGCGCCGAAGCGTCTAGGGTGACGGCATGAGCGCGCCAGAACAAGAAGACGACCGGACCCTCATCCGGCCGCGCTCCCAGCGCTCGGCGGCGGCGCCCTTGGGCCATACGCTGTCGATCGGCACCTACCTGCGCGACTACGAGATCACCGGGCTGATCGGCGAGGGCGGCTTCGGCATCGTCTACCTCGCCTGGGACCATTCCCTGCAGCGCAAGGTCGCGATCAAGGAATACATGCCGGCGTCGATGGCCTCGCGCGTGGCGGGCTCGTCGGCCATCGTCGTCAAGTCCGAACGACACATCGATACCTTCAAGGCCGGCCTGAAGAGCTTCGTCAACGAAGCGCGGCTGCTGGCCCGCTTCGACCATGCCTCGCTGGTCAAGGTCTACCGCTTCTGGGAAGAGAACGGCACCGCCTACATGGCAATGCCGTTCTACGAAGGACCGACGCTCAAGACCGCGCTCGTCGAGCTGGGCCACGTGCCGAGCGAGGCCGAGCTGCGCACGTGGTTGAACCCGTTGCTCGACGCGCTGACCGTGATGCACGCGGCGCAATGCTTTCACCGCGACATTGCGCCCGACAACATCCTGCTCACCTCGACCGGCCCGCTGCTGCTCGACTTCGGCGCGGCGCGGCGCGTCATCGGCGACATGACGCACGCCCTGACCGTCGTGTTGAAGCCGGGCTACGCACCGATCGAGCAGTACGGCGACGTCGCTTCGATGTCGCAAGGCGCGTGGACCGACCTCTACGCGCTGGCCTGCGTCGTCTACTTCGCGATCACCGGCAAGACGCCGACGTCATCGGTCGAGCGGCTGATGGACGATCGCCTCGAGCCGCTGGCGGTGACTGCCGCCGGGCGCTATGGCGACGGCTTTTTGCGCGCGATCGACGCGGCGCTGGCGGTCAGGCCGCAGGACCGGCCGCAAACGGAAGCCCAGTTCCGCGCCCTGCTCGATGCCGGCCTGCCCAGCGTCGCGCCGACGCCACCGTCGAGCGCTTACGGCACCTTGAGCCACGAGGCTTTTGCCGCCACTGAACAGCGCAGCTACTCGACCGTGCCCGCGACGCTGACACCCTTGTTGCCGACGCAGCTGATGGCGCGATCGCCCGAGCCCACGACGCATGCCGAGCCGGCCGCGACCGACCAGGCCGTGCCGCCGACCGAGCTGCGGACGCAGATCTCGCCGCGCCCAGAAGACGCGCCCTGGGAAGCGTTGCCGGAACCCGGCCCGGCCGCGCGCACGGCGCCGGCGCCGGCGGCGGGCAAGCGCCAAGGCGCGATGCTCGGCCTGGCGCTGCTCCTCGTGGCGGTGGGCCTCGGCATGGGCGCGTACTTCTGGATTCAGCCGCGTGGCGATGCCGGCGGTGCCCTGCCGGTAGCACCGGCCGCGTTGCCAACGGTGCCCGCGAGCGCCACCGCGATCCCCGTCGCGCCGGTGGCCAGCACGGCGGCGTCGGCGAGCGCCGCCGTGTCGACACCGGTCGACGAAGTGAAGCCTGCAATCGTCGAGCCAAGGCGCGAGCCGCCACCGCGCGTGCGGCACGATCCGCCGGCGCAGTCCCGTCCTGCAGCACCGCGCTACTCGGGAGGCGGCGCCCGTTGCAGTGATATTCTGCAAAAGGCTTCGCTCGAGCCGCTGACGAGCGAAGAAGCGGCGTACCTGAAGAGGGAATGCAGATGAAAACCTCGATCTCGAACACCCGACGATTCACGGCGTGGAGCGGCGCCGCAGTGGCCCTGGTCGCGGTCCTGGTCGGATGCGCCGCGCCGCAGGCGACCAACGTCAGCGACGAATTGCCGTTCGATCAAGCGGTTGTGCAGGCAACCGACGGGCTGGCTGGCCAGACGCAGAAGCTTCCTGCGTTCCTGGCCAAGGTCGAGTCGAAGTTGGCCAAGCGCGGCGTCGTTCTCGACCCGATGCTCGACGCGCTGACGGGACAGCAGACCGCGGCGACCGTGCTGCTCGAAAGCCGCGTCACCGAGCGACTGACGACCAAGTTCGATCAGTTCGAGATCCTGCCCTTCCAGTCGACGAGCCTGGCCCGCGCCCAGTACCTGTTGACCGGAACGATGACGCGCATCGACCGGGGTGGATCCGCGAACAAGCGCGCCCTGCAGATCAATCTCGCCCTGACCGAGCTGAAAACCGGCAACGTCGTGGCGCAGGCCTCCGCAGTCGCCAAGGATGAAGTCCTCGACCACACGCCGCTCGCCTATTACCGTGACAGCCCGGTACTGGTGAAGGACAAGGTCATCGAAGGCTACGCGCGCACCTCGGTGACGCCGCCCGGCCAGCGCGCCGATCCGTACTACCTGGACCGCATTGCCTCGGCGACGCTGATCAACGAGGCGACGACGCTCTACAACCAGGAACGCTATGTCGAGGCCCTTGGCCAGTACCGCAGCGCCCTGGCCACGCCGACCGGCGAGCAGTTGCGCGTCCTGAACGGCATCTACCTGACCAGCGTCAAGCTGGGTCGCACCGCAGAAGCCGAGCAGGCGTTCGGTCGCGTTGTCGCGCTCGGCATCGCCTACAACCAGCTCGGTGTGAAGTTCCTGTTCAACCCCGGCAGCACGGAGTTCTGGTCGGACTCGCGGGTCAGCGGTCCCTACGGCATGTGGCTGCGGCAGATCGCCAAGGAAGGCACCGCCGCCAAGGTGTGCATGAACGTCGTCGGCCACACCAGCAAGACGGGCTCGGAAGCGAGCAACGACGCGCTCTCGCTGCAACGTGCCAACTTCATTCGCCAGCGCCTCTCGACCGAGGCCGCGCCCCTGGCTGCACGGACCAAGACGGTGGGCATGGGCTTTCGCGAGAACATCGTCGGCAGCGGCACCGACAACGCCGTCGACGCGCTCGACCGGCGCGTCGAATTCAAGATCGTGCCCTGCGGCTGAGCGCGCCGGCTCAGGTCGGCACGCCCGCGGCGACACGCTCGCGCAGCAGCCGCTCCAGGCATTGCTCGCGAATGCCGTAGAACGACTTGATGCCGTCGAGCTCGGCATGCGCCCGGATCGCGGCGCCGTCGTTGCCTTCGACGCGTCGCGTCGCCAGGATCATCTTGTTCTTGCTCGTGTGCTCGAGCGAGACGAACTCGAAGACCTTGGCGTCGTAGCCTGACGCTTCGAGCAGCAGAGCGCGCAGGCTGTCGGTCACCATTTCGGCTTCCTGGCCAAGGTGGATGCCGTGCCTGAGCAGCGGCGCGAGCGATCTCGGGCCCGTCATCTGCGGCCGAAGCTCCTTGTGGCAACACGGCGAAGCGACGAGGATGCGGGCGCCGGCGCGCAGGCCGAGGTCGAGCGCGTGATCGGTCGCCGTATCGCAGGCGTGCAAGGCGATCATGACGTCGACCGGCTCCGCCTCGAAGCTGCGCAGGTCGCCCTGCACGAAGCGGAGGCCCTCGCAATGCGAGCGCTCGGCGGCGCGGTTGCACAGCTCGACCAGATCGGCGCGCAGCTCGACACCCGTGACCCGGGGCGCAACGCCGAAGCGGCGACGCAGATGCTCGTGCACGGCAAACGTGAGATAGCCCTTGCCGCAGCCGAAGTCGACGACGCGCAGCGCGGCGTCACTCGCCACGTCGCCGTCGTCGAGGGCGTGGTCGAGCACGTCGAGAAACTTGTCGATCTGCTTCCACTTGCGCGCCATCGCCGGGATCAGGCGATGGCGGTCGTCGGTGATGCCGAGGTCGACGAGAAAGGGCAGCGACAGCGGCAGGGCGCGCGACTTGGTGCGGTCGTGCGTCAGCGCGTCGGCGCCGGAGGCGGGCGCCGCCGGTCGCGCCGAGCGCACGAGCGCCTGCTTGCCTTTGCGGCTGACGCGCAGCTGCAGCTCTTCGTCGCCGGCGTGCAGCGTGGCATGCGCGAACGACGGCCGGCCGGCCGGATCGACGATCGCGCCGATGGCCGAGAGGCCGACGGCAGGGTCGAGATTTCGCGTCTCGTCGCGCGTCGTGTGGTGATGGGCGAAGGAGAGAGTGCGACGGCCGCGCAGCTCGATGAGCCGGATGCGAACGCTTTCGAGATCACCCGCGGCGGGCAGCGGCTTCGACAGGACGAGCGACGCGAACTCGCCGTCCTCGATGGCGCGGCCCGTGGCAGCGAGAAAGTCGTCGAGCGGCGTCACCTCGCGATTGTCCCCGAGAGACATCTTCGGCGACCTGCGCGACACTGGCAGACCATGTTCTTCGGCATCGCCGACTACGCGTCCTTCGTCATCGCGGTGATCGTCTTCCTGATGATCCCGGGTCCGGGCAACCTCGCCCTCATCACGTCGACCGGCAAGGGCGGCGTGCGTGGCGGCCTGGCAGCCACGTTCGGCGTCATCGGCGGCGACCAGGCCCTGATGTGGTTGGCGGTGGCCGGCGTCGCGGCGCTGCTGGCCGCCTATCCGCCGGCGTTTCGCGCCGTGCAATGGCTGGGTGCGGGCTACCTCGCCTGGCTCGGCCTGCGCATGATCCTGGCCAAGCCCGGGGACAAGCCGGTGCTGCACATCCGCACCGGCCAGTACTTTCGCCAGGCCTTCGCGATCACGCTCCTGAACCCGAAGGCGATCGTCTTCTACATGGCCTTCTTTCCGCTCTTCGTCGACCCGGCTCGGCACGCCGGCCTGCTGACCTTCGGCGTGATGGCCGCGACCATCGCCGCGCTCACGTTTCTCTACGGCCTGATCGTCACGGTGCTGACGCACACGCTCGCCGAGAAGCTACGGGCGAACCCGAAGGTCACGCGCACCCTCGGTCGGTTGGCAGGTCTGTTCATGATCGGCTTCGGGCTGAAGCTCGTGACGCGCTAGGCAGCGCGCCGGCGCAGCCGTCAGGCGGCGAGGCGATCGGGCGCCGAGAGAAAGCGATCCATCACGCCGCCGAGGTCGATCGGGCCGGACAGCACGGCCGCCATGCGCGGCGTGCAAAGTTCGGCGATGCGGTCGAGCTCGAACCAGCCGAAGCCGTCCATCTCCGGAAGGCGGCGGCTCGACCCGCGCTCGACGAAGGTGCTCTCGCAGCACATGCGCTGCGGGTCGACCCGCTCCGACAAGGTGGCGAACAAATGCAGGTCCTTCTTTCCCGTATAGGCGAAGCGACCGAGTTCGAACAGCGACTCGGGGGCGAAGACGAGTCCGGCCTCTTCGGCCGTTTCACGCACCGCTGCCTGGCGCGGCGTCTCGCCGTCGTTGATGCCCCCCTTCGGCAGATCCCAATGACGCTGGCCGGTGACATGGCAAAGCAGCAGCTCACGCGTCGGCGCGAACACGACGATGCCGCAACTGAGACGGCGACCGTGATTGAAGAGAGACCTCGACACCCGGCAATTGTCCCGCGACGCGGCATTCGCTGCGCGAACGCGGGCTTGCATCGACGCATCCGCCGCGAAATCCTGACGATAGACGCGGCTCGTTGGTCGCTGAGCGGCGTGTCCTTTCGCCGCTAGGATCGCCGCCATGGCGCCCGCCTTCACGATCTTCGCCACCGCCATCGGCGAATGCGCGATCGCCTGGGACGCGGACGGCCTGACCGGCGCATGGCTGCCGGAGACGTCATCCGCCCGCTTGCGCGCCCGCATTGCGCGGCGGCAGCCCGATGCGATGGAGGCAAGGCCGGTTGGAGAAGTCGCCGACGCCGTCGCGGCGATCACGGCGTTGCTGCATGGGGAGCGCGTCGCGCTGACCGGGATCCGCATCGACGAAGCCTCTCTGGAAGACTTCGACCGCCGCGTCTACCGCGCGGCGCGAACGATTCCGGCGGGTCGCGTCGTCACCTATGCGGCGCTCGCCGAGCGCGTGGGCCATTCAGCGACGGCGCGCGATGTCGGCCAATCGCTGGGGCGCAATCCCTTTCCGATCGTCGTTCCCTGTCATCGCATCGTCGCTGCCAGCGGCAAGCTCGGCGGCTTCTCTGCGCCGGGCGGATCGGCGACCAAGCGGCGCCTGCTGACGATCGAGGACGCCCGGCTCGAGGGCGCGGCCGATCTGTTCGACGCGCCGAACGCCAGCGACGGACCAGCCGGCTGACTAGGCCGCGCTCGGCAGCGAGAACGGCGGCAGGGAGACGACTGCCTCGTCCACCGGTGCAGCGATCGAGGTGTCAGGCCGCTCGTAGGTGCCGATGAGGCAGCCGCTGGCCAAGCCGTGCGCGCTGATGGCGTCCAGCACGGCTTCGCGACCAGGTTCGTCGCTGAAGGTCGCACCCGCTTCGAGAGCGAACACCTGGAACACGTAGCGATGCACGCCGTGACCGGGCGGCGGGTCGGGCGGCATCCAGCTCGCCTTCAGATAGGAATTGAGACCGACCTTCAGCCCCGCGCCTGGGTGATCGTGGCTGGGCAGCGCCGCCTCGGCCATGGCGCCGTCGCCGGCTTCGAGATCGACGACGATGGCATGAACGAGCGGGCTCGGCGTCGGCGCGTCGGCGTCTTCGACGATCAGAAGCATCGACGCGGCCCCCGCCGGCAAGCCGTGCCATTGCAGCGGCGGCGAGACTCCCGCGCCGTCGGCGGTGTAGCGCTCCGGGATCGGCGCATGGTCGGCGAAGGCGAGGCTCGTCACGGTGATCGAAGCCATGCCGCCGCGCAAGTCGACGGCGTGAAACGCGGTCTTGTCGAGGCCGGCCCGCTGGCCGCGCAGGGCGTGGCCGACAATGTCGGGTAGTTTTTCGAGCATGTCAGGACTCCGATTCCGGTACGGGTATTCGTCGGCGCATCTGCTGAAGGCCAACCGGGGACCCTGCAACTCAGACGTCGATGTTCGCCACTCGCAGCGCGTTGGTCTCGATGAAGTGGCGACGCGGCTCGACCTCGTCGCCCATCAGCATGGTGAAGACGCGATCGGCCTCGAGCGCATCGTCGAGCTGAACGCGCAGCAACCTGCGCACCGTCGGATCCATCGTCGTTTCCCAGAGCTGGGCCGGATTCATTTCGCCCAGGCCCTTGTAGCGCTGCCGCGATACCGCCGCTTCGGCCTGCTGGACGAGCCAGGCCATCGCTTCGCGAAAGTCTCCGACCCGCGCTTCCTTCTGGCGCTCGCCTTCACCGCGCTTGACGATCGCGCCGGGCCCGACCAGGCCGCGAAAAGTGCGACCCGCGGTGCTCAGCGCTTCGTAGTCGGCGCCGTGCACGAAGTCGGCCGTGATCACGCTCGACTTGACGTTGCCGTGATGCATGCGGCCGATGCGCAGGATGTGCTTGTCGGTGCGCGCGTCGAACTCGGCCGCGACCTCGGCGTCGATCAAGGCGGCCGCGAGCGCGCGTGCCGAAGTCTCGGCCGCTTCGAGGTTGTCGAGATCGATCGCAAGGCCATTGGCGATCGCGCGCAGCGCATCGACGTCCATCCAGTTGGCGAGTCGCTCGACGACGTTCTTGGCCATGACGTATTGCCGCGCCAGCGCTTCCAGCGTCTCGCCTTCGAGCACGCTCGTTCCTGCCGCGGCGCCGGTGTCGCCGGT
>JBDTNU010000049.1:0-15360 GCA_039933535.1 Caldimonas sp.
CCCCGATCAACTTCGCCGACCCGTCGACCTACAACAACGCGACCTCGCAGACGGTATACGACGCCAAGGGCCAGGACGTGGCGCTGACCTACTACTTCCAGAAGGCCGGCACCGACACCTGGAACGTCTACGTCGCCGCCAACGGCGTGCCGCTGGCCACCGCTGGCGGCAATCCGGCGCCCTCGACGACGATCACCTTTCCGACCAACGGTGGCGCACCGACCGCGCCGGTCGGTACCGTCGCGCTCGACATTCCCGCGGTGACCAACGCCGCCGGCGCAACCAGCGTGCCGATCACCGGCGTGGCGCTCAGCCTGACCGGCGCGACGCAGTTCGGCGCGCAGTTCGGCGTGACCGCACTGACCCAGGACGGCTACGCGCCCGGCCAGTTCATCGGCGCGCAGATCGATGGCAACGGCGTGATCAGCGCGCGTTACTCGAACGGCCAGACCAAGCCGGCCGGTCAGCTCGAGCTCGCCACGTTCCGCGATCCGCAAGGCCTGCAGCCGATGGGTGGCAACGCCTGGGCGCAAAGCGCCGCTTCGGGCGGCCCGGTGGTCGGCGTTCCCGGTTCGGGCAATCTCGGCGTACTGCAAGCCGGTGCACTCGAGGAGTCGAACGTCGACCTGACGTCCGAGCTGGTGAACATGATCACCGCGCAGCGCACCTACCAGGCCAACGCGCAGACGATCAAGACCATGGACCAGATCCTGCAAACCATCGTCAACCTCAGATGAGCCCCCACGCTCACTTCGTTCGCTCTCCCCCGAGGGGGCGGCGCCGGCGCCCGGCTATAGGCGGCCCGTCGCTCGGTCGCGTCTTGGAGAAATCATGGACCGGATGATCTACCTGTCGATGTCGGGCGCGAAGGCGACGATGCAGCGGCAGGAGACGCTGGCCAACAACCTCGCCAACGTCTCGACGACCGGCTTTCGTGCCGAGCTCGCGGCGTTTCGCGCCGTGCCGGTGCAAGGCAGCGGCGCCAGCACACGGGTCTACGCGCTGGAATCGACGCCGGGCTACGACGCGACGCCGGGCCAGGTGAGCGCCACCGGCCGCAATCTCGACGTGGCTATGAAGGGCTCCGCCTGGCTTGCCGTGCAGGGCCTCGACGGCACCGAAGCGTACACGCGGGGCGGCTCGCTCGACGTCAACGCCGAAGGCAATCTGACCACGACCTCGGGCCTGACCGTGCTCGGCGACGGCGGCCCGATCTCGGTTCCGCCCGACAACGCGATCAGCATCGCTTCCGACGGCACGGTGAGCGCCACCGCCGCGAACGGCCGCAGCACCTCGATCGGCAAGCTCAAGCTCGTCACGCCAGAGAGTCCGCTCACGCGCGGCACGGACGGCCTGTTTCGCGGCGCCGACGGCGACCTGTCGGCCGACGCGACCGCGCAAGTGCAGGACGGCGCCCTCGAAGGCTCGAACGTCAGCGCGGTCGAGACCATGGTCGCGATGATTTCCGCGGCGCGCCAGTTCGAAGCGCAGATGAAGTCGCTCTCGACCGCCGAGGGCAACGACAAGGCGGCCGCGCAACTGCTCGCGGTGAGCTGACCAGGCTTGGCGCTACGACGGTCGCCGGGGCGCGCTGCAGGAGTGCGCTCAGGAGTCGCCGCATTCGCCGGCCGCATATTCGAAAGCCCAGTAGTACTGCCAAGTCCTGAACTTGCACGACGTGCCGAGGCCATCGAGCGATGTCTGCAGTTCCGCTTGCGAAGGGAAGTTCTTGAGCACGCGATGCTTCGAGCCGTCTTCGAGACTGCGTGTCTGATAGGTATTGCCGTCGGCATCCGTCTCCGTGATCGGTGAGCTGCTTCCTGCCACGTAAAGGTTGTCGAGCAAGACGACCCTGGCGCCGGGCGAGAGCAAGGCGCCGAGGCCGCGAAGGAACTCGTGCCGCTTCGCCTTCGGTACATGCGAGAACCAGAATCCGGCAAACGCCGCGTCGAACAGCCCGAGCCGAGGCGAAAGCGCGTAGGCATCGCCGACGTCGAAGCTGGCCCTGCCGCCTGCCACCCGACTGCGTGCAATGGCCAGGGTCTCGGGCGAAGAATCGATCGCCACGACACGGGCCGCGACCGGCGCGATGAACTGGGTCCAGTAGCCGGTTCCGCAGGCGACTTCGAGCACGTTGGCGTCGCGAAAGACGGGAGGCAACCAGCCCTCGATGGCGCGAAGGTCGAACTGGCGCTCAGGCTTCAGGTAGACCTTGTCGTACTCGGTGGCGCGAGCCGCGTAGTAGGACTGCAATTCAGGCGTTTGCATTCAGCCACCCGACCAATTCGCCGCGCATGACCGGCGTCAAGGTGCGCGCGAATGCTGCCACGGATGCGATCCAGCGTGGCTCGCGCAGGCCGCCGTTGGCAAGGACGCTCAGGCAGCCCACGAGCGCTTCGACCTTGTTGGCGGGTGATGCCATGGTGTCGGCCAGGCATTGCTGAACCCAGGCGTCCGCATGCCGCAATGCAGTCGCCTGGTCGGACAGCATCGCGATCGAAGACAACAGGTCCACGAGCTCACGCGCCTTGGACTGGGCCTCGTCGTCGTGCCCCCCGACGAGTG
Organism: Caldimonas sp.; assembly: GCA_039933535.1. GTDB lineage: Bacteria > Pseudomonadota > Gammaproteobacteria > Burkholderiales > Burkholderiaceae_C > Schlegelella_A. The sequence goes on from JBDTNU010000049.1 coordinate 2,566, forward strand.
ACCCTTTTGCCAGCGCGAACTCGAATGCCTGTTCGGTCTCGGCCAGCGTCCAGGGCGGCGCAGGTTCTCCGGTCGGACCCTCGTCGAACACATTGCTGCCAAGGGCATGGCGCGCCTCGTCGGTGAACATCGTGTCGCGCTCATGCGACCGCAAGGTCTGGAGGAAGCGGCGGCCGCGCTGCCCGTCGGCTTCATCGAGCACGACTGCGCCGAACCATTCGCGCGCGACGGGTCCGACGCCGCTCGCATTCCACACCGACATCAGCCGTCGTGCGTCTTCCTCGGCAAAGCCGCTCCGGTACATCGCGTCGAGCATCTGCAAGGTGCGCACCGGATCGAGCGTGCGCGCCAGCGGCCATGCCTTCGCGCGCCGCGCGGCGCCTGCATCCTGATGTCGGTCGTCGACGCCGGCCGGCAGCTCGAGCAGCGGCTTCAGCGCAGCCAGACCGGCCTCGGCCTGGCCACGGCGACGCAGGGACTCCGCCACACGCTGGCCCCAATGGGCGTTCGGGTCGAGCGAACCCAGCAATTCGAGCAAGGCCGGCACCGCCAGCGCGTCGTCGGGTTCGTCGCACAGCGTGGCCACCGCGACGTTGAGCCGCGACCCGTCGGGGCGGCGCTCCAAGGGCAGTCGCTGCGCGTCGAGCACGAAGGCGAGCAGTCGCTGAACTGCCGCGGTGGCCAGATCCGGTATCAACTTGCCGACGCGTGGCGCCACGTACCAGACCAGCGAGGGGTGTTGCAAGGCGGCGGCCATGAGTGCGTGGGCTTGCGGCGACCCTGCGCCCGCGCCGGTCTCCAGCACCGCATAGACCGCCGCCGACACGGTGGCCGAAGCGAACTGCTCACCGGGATCGCCCGCGGCCAGCATCGTCGATGCGCGCTCGAACAGACGCGGCCAGAGCGGTGCATCGTCGGCCAGGACTTCGCGGTCGCGCGCCAGTCGCGCTTCGCCGACCAGCGCGTCGCTGGCGTCGAGGCGTGCCAGGAGCCAGGCGTTGAAGCGCTTGCCTTCGCCCGCCTTGTCCATCGATGCGGCAATCCGCGCCTGGTTGGAGGCCACGCCGAGTTCGAAGCATTCCTTCCACGCGGCGCGTGCGCCGTCGAGGTCGTTCAGGCGCGCACGCAACTCGGCCACCGCGAGCGCGGCCTCCAGACCCGGTTCCGGCCGGGCCGGGAGCAAAGCAAGCACCGCTGCGCCGCCGCGTGCCGATGAAAGAGACTCGATCGCGGCGAGTCGCCAGCGCAGACCTTCGAGAAGGATCTCATAGGATTGCTGCTCGTCGACCGGGAAAGCGGCCGCTGCACCGGCGCCGCGCGCGAAGCGCTCGATCGCCGGCAGCGCAGGCGCGTGCCGCGCGAGCTCGAGCAGTGCGTGTGCCGCCGCATCGCGCAAGGCCGGCTCTTCGACGGCCGTCCGTTCCAGGCAGGCGACGACCTGAGCAACGATCGACTGGTCGGCCGAAGGCAGTCGCACCAGCAACTGCGCGACCAGGAGCTCCGGCCGGTGCAACATGTCGCGGTACGGGTCTTCGGCATCGAGCGCGGCACGCAGCAGCGCGTCGCGCAACACGGGCTCGTCTTCGAGCGTGGCGACAGCGAAGCGAAGCACGTCGAGCCAGCCAGTGTCGAACCAGTAGGGCGCCATGGCCCCGGCGCTGGCGGCGGCGTCGAGCGCGAACTGCTCGGCGAGGTGAGCGGCCGCGAGGTACTCGCGAAACTGCGAATGGGCGAAGCGGATGCTGCGCACTTCGAGTCCGCCGTCGCCGACGGTCTCGGCACGCAGCAGCAGGTTGCGCCGCGCCAGGCCGTCGACGATGGTCTTGGCGCGTGCGGCCGATGCGTACTCCGGCACCTTGGTCAGCGCTGCACGCGCGGTGCGCGCACCGAGCGTGTCGCCGCCGCCGCGCTGCGCCTCCCAGCCGAGCCGGCGGAGCACGTCGAGCCGCTCGGCCGGGTCGAGACCATCGGCGGCGATGTGCGGGCTCTTGGCGTCTTCCCAGGTCTCGCAGACGGTGGTCAGGCAGCGCGCGAACAACGGCGTGCGCGTCTCGGGCAAGCCCATCGGCGTGCGCGCGACCAGGCCGACCAGGGTCAGCGTCAAGGGCGTCTCGAGCAGGGCCTCGATGCCGGTGCGGCCGAGCAGCTTGGCCGCGAGCTGATCGCCGTCGTCGAACGCGACGCGCAGGAACGGCGCCACGTCCGCACGCGTGAACGGGAGCGGCATGATGCTGAAGAACTCGCTCTCGTCCTTAGGCATCTGCCACGGCGATTGCAAAGGCAGGGGCGTGTCGAGCAAGGCTTCGGGCCGCGAGGTGACGAAGACGCGGCAGCGCTTCCACTCGCGCGCCACTTCGCCGATCAGGCCGCGCACCTTCTGGCGCTGTGCCAGAGAGCCGCATTCGTCGAGCGCGTCGAAGCCGATCGCGAGCTGGCCGTCCTGCACCAGCGCTTCGAAGAAGGCGTGGTTCACATCGTCGATGCCGAGCCTCGTGCGCGCCTGCTCGACGAGATGATCGACGAGCGTCGACACGGTAAGCGGTCCGTCGTCCGGCAGGGTGGCGAGCGAGACGAACACCGGCACGCTGCCCGCGGCGGCACAACGCGCCAGCATCTGCTTGAGCAAGGTCGACTTGCCCGAGCCGCCCTCGCCGACCATGACCACGCGCGGCAGGGTGGCGGCCAGCGTGGCGGTCAACCGGTCGTGGTCCGCCAGCCAGCGCAACGCGAGTCCGCTTTGGACGGCCGCGGCCAACACCTTCGCGCTTGCAGCGAGAACGAAGTTGCCGATCAGGCCCATGGTCGATCTAGCGCGTGCTGCCGCGCGGCCACGGCCCGAGGCGACGCTCGGTGAACGACGCGAGCGCAGGCGTCCTGCGATCCGGCGCACCGCTCACGCCAAGCCCCACGTGGTCGATGCGGCACAGCGCCGTGACCACGGCCCGCGCGTACTGCTCCCGCACGCCGCCCCAATGGCCGACGCGCGGCAGCTTTTCGACATAGGCCGCGTCGACGAACTGCGACGCAAGCGCGACGCCTGCGTTGCGCAGCAGCGAAGCCGCGGCCTCGACCTCGAACATCACGTGCGCCGGCGTCGCCCGCAGGGTCGACGCGTCGAGCTTCGCGGGCACGGCCGCGACGACGCCGACCAGCCGGTCGCCGGCAAACACCGCGGCGCCCGACATGCCTTTCCAGCCCTCGTCGTCGACGGGACGGGTCGTGCGCACGTCGAGCAGCAGGTCCTCGCCGCGCACGCCGCTCCAGGCATCGATGGCGGCTTCGAGGTGCAGCGTGTCGCTGTGCGTCGGCGAGAGCATCGCGCGCGGAAATCCGAGCGCGTCGACCCGAACCGGCGCGCGCCCGTCCAGGCGGGCGATCGTCGCCGCGCTGGTCGTGTCGCGAAACGGCGCCGCGTCGGCTGCGGGCGTCAGCAGCGCGAGGTCGAGATCGGCGCCGCCGCGCCACGCGACCTGCGCGACCTGCCATTCGCCGACGTCGCCGGGCAAGCCGTCTTCATCGGCCGTGAGCAGGCGAACCTCGGTTGCGTCGAGGCCATCGACGACATGACGCGCCGTCAGCACCAGTCCCGTCGCCAGCAGGTAGCCGCTGCCGTGCGAGCCCTCGTCGGCACCACTGTGCAATTCGACGACGCGCTGCCATTCCATGGCGGGCCGATCAGCCCGGGCGGGCCGTCTTGTCTCCGACCTCGATGTCGCCCTTGCCGTCGACCTTGGGCGTCAAGGTCAGCTTGACCTTGTGCGTGCTCGTGCGTTCGGTGCTCGCCTCGGCGCCGAACGAGACGACGACCCACTTGGCCTCGCCCTTGACGCCGCCCTTGGCGACGAGTTGCACCTGCAACTCGAGCTCGACGGGGCCGAGCAGGAACTTGAGCGGCTCGTCGCGCGCCGATTGCATTGCGGAGCCGATCTCGCGTCTCAGTTGGCCGATCGCTTCGGCAAGTTCCAGTTCAGCCATCGTTCATTCTCCCTTCGTGTGCTCAAGCCTTGGGCCCACAGATTTCGCCGGTCAGCGGCCCCAGCGCAGCGCCAGAACGTCGAGGCGCCGGGCCGCTTCCATCAGCATCGCGCGGCTCGCCGGGTGCAGGCCGGGCCAGGGATGGCGCGGCGCTTCGCAGGCGATGATGCCGCCCTCCTTCATCAGCGCCTTGGCGGCCAGGAAGCCGCACTGGCGGTTCTCGATGTTGATCAGCGGCAGCCAGCGCGCATAGCCGGCGATCGCTTCCTCGCGCCGGCCGGCGCGGTAGTCGTCGAGGATCGGGCGCAGGCCCTCGGGATAGCCGCCACCGGTCATCGAGCCCGTCGCGCCGGCATCGAGGTCGGGCAGCAGGGTGATCGCCTCCTCGCCGTCCCACGGCCCTTCGATCGCGTTGCCGCCGAGCCGGATCAGCTCTCGCAGCTTGCTCGCCGCGCCCGCCGTTTCGATCTTGAAGTAGGAAACCTGCTCGATCTCGCGCGCCATGCGGGCGAGGAACGGGGCAGAGAGCACGGTGCCGCTCGCGGGTGCGTCCTGGATCATGATCGGGATGCCGATCGCGTCGGACAGTCTGGCGTAGAACTCGAAGCACTTTTCCTCGGGCACGCGAAACGTGGCGCCGTGGTACGGCGGCATCACCATGACCATCGCCGCGCCCATCGCCTGTGCGCGGCTGCTGCGCTCGGCGCAGACCTTCGTGCTGAAGTGAGTGGTGGTCACGATCACCGGCACGCGGCCGGCCACGTGCTCGAGCGCGGTGCGGGTCAGGGTCTCGCGCTCGTCGTCGGACAGCAGGAACTGCTCGGAGAAATTGGCAAGGATGCACACGCCGTCGGAGCCGGCGTCGATCATGAAGTCGAGGCAGCGCTTCTGGCTTGCCAGATCGAGCTCGCCGGACTCGCTGAAGGTCGTGGGAACGACCGGAAACAGGCCGCGATAGCGGGCGGTGCCGGCATCACTCATGAAGTGCTCCTTCGTCAATTCGTCGTCGGCAGCGCCGCACCCGCAGCCGGGCATGCAGTGCCATCGCTCTACGCTGTGCGCTGCAAGGTTCGCCCGAACAAGGCGAACAGCCGCTCCCAGTGCCGCTCGGCCGCGGCCCGGTTGTAGATGCCGGCGCGCAAGGGAAAGACGAAGCCGTGCTCGACGCCGGGATACCACTCGATGCGGTGCGGCGTGCCCGCTTCCTGCAGCGCCGACTGCAGCGCCAGGATGTCGGCCGGCGGCGCCCACTTGTCGATCTCGGCGCAGGCGAAGTAGCTTTCGCAGTGCACCCTGGGGGCCGTACGGTGTGGCGAGTCGGGCTTGTCGGTCGCCATGTTGGCGCCATGGATCGAGGCGATGCAGCGAAGCCGATCGGGGAATGCGGCCGCCGCCCACATCACGAACGGCCCGCTCATGCAATAGCCGACCGCGCCGACGCGGCCGCCGTCGGCCTGGGGTTGCGCGTCGATGAAGCGCAGCATGGCCGCCGTGTCGCATTCGGTCGTGGCCGCGTCGAGCGCGCCCATGAACGAGAACATCTCCGCCATCGCCGGCTCGGTCCGCTCGAGCAGGCGGAAGTCGCGCGAGCGGCGATAGTAGAGATTGGGCAGCACGACGAAATAGCCGACCGCGGCGATGCGCCGCGCCATGTCGTGCAACTCCTCGCGCTTGCCCGGCGCGTCCATGTAGAACAGCACCACGGGAAACGGGCCGCCTTCTTCGGGGTGCACGACGAAGCTGTTCATCGCGCCATCGGCGGTGGCGATGTCGAGATCGTGTTCGATCATGGCGACTCCTGGCGGGCCGGCGGCAACGCTATTCGATCTTGGCGCCCGACGCGTTGACCACCTTTTCCCACTTGGCGGTTTCCGAGGCGATGATCTTGCCGAAGTCCTCGGGCGTTCCGGCGATCGGCTTGCCGCCGAGCTCGGCCATGCGCTCGCGAAACTTCGGATTGGCGAGCGCCCGGTTCACCTCGGCGTTGACCTTTTCGATGATGTCCTTGGGCGTGTTCTTCGGCATGCCGATGCCGAACCAGGCCGTCGCCTCGTAGCCGGGCACGGTCTCGCCGACCGTCGGAAGGTTAGCCAGCGAGGGCTCGCGCTCCTGCGAGGTGACGCCGAGCGCGCGCAACTTGCCGCTCTTGATGTGGCCGACCGACGACGGCAGGTTGTCGAAGATCACCTGTACCTGCCCGCCCATCAGGTCGATCAGCGCCGGCCCGGCGCCCTTGTAGGGCACGTGCAGCATGTCGCAGCCGGTCATCGACTTGAAGAGCTCGCCCGAGAGATGCACCGACGTGCCGCTGCCCGACGAGGCCATGTTGATCTTGCCCGGGTTCGCCTTGCAGTAGGCGATGAACTCGGCCACGGTCTTCACCGGCAACGACGGTGTCACCTCCATCACGTTGGGCGTGCGGACCAGCCCGGCCACCGGTGCGATGTCGCGGATGAAGTTGAACGTGAGGTTCTTGTACAGCGTGGCGTTGATGCCGTTGGCCGGATTCACCAGCAGCATCGTGTAGCCGTCCGGCGGCGAGTTGACCACGTAGTCGACGCCCAGGTTGTTCCCCGCACCGGGCTTGTTCTCGACGACGAAGCTCTGGCCCATGTGCTCGGTCAGCCACTGCGCGACGATGCGGGCGAGCACGTCCGTGGTGCCGGCAGGCGTGTACGGCACGACGAACTTCACCGGTCGGGTCGGATAGTCGGCGGCAAGCGCCGTCGCCGGGCCGGCGAGAACGCCGAGAAGTGCAGCGAGTGCGAGGGCAATTCGAACCACGTTCGTCTCCTTTCCATTGAGTTGTCGTTCACGATAGCGCACGGGCCGGCGACGTCAATCGGCACAGGAACCGGTTTCACGCTCGCTTCACATGCTTCATTCCGGGTTCACCGCCGCATTCGAGACTGGCCGCGTTCCTCACTTTCGGCCTCGACCATGAGCCACCTGATCGTCCACGGCGGTCGCCCCTTGAAGGGCTCGATCGTTCCTTCAGCCAACAAGAACGCGGTGTTGCCGGTGCTCTGCGCGACCTTGTTGACCGACGAGCCCGTGATCCTGCATCGCGTGCCCGACATCACGGATGTCCGCAAGCTCCTGGGCTTCTTTCGCGAGCTCGGCGCCACGGTCGAAATGGACTACGACAGCGGTACGCTGAAGCTGCAGCACGGCAGTCGGCTCGATGCCCACGGAGTGCGCCTGCCGGGCGGCATGCGCTCGTCGATCATGCTCGTGCCGGCGCTGCTGCAGCGATTCGGGCGCGCCCGTCTGGAAGACGACGTCACCGGCTGCACGCTCGGCGCGCGCGAGATCGATCCGCACATCGACGTCTTTCTCGCCTTCGGCGCCGAGGTGCAGCTCGAGCGCGGTGCGACGGCGATGCGGATGCCCCGGCGCTTTGCCGCCAGCGACCACTGGCTCGACTACGCGTCGGTGACGACGACCGAGAACTTCGTGCTCTGCGCCGCCACCGCAAACGGACGGTCGCGCCTCGTCAATGCCGCCTGCGAGCCGCACGTGCAGGAGTTCTGTGCCTTCCTCGCCCTGATGGGCGCGCGCATCTCCGGCAGCGGCAGCTCGCTGCTGCTGGTGGACGGCGTCGATGCGCTCGGCGGTGCCGAATACAGCTTCGCGGATGACTTCCACGAGGTGACGACCTTCCTCGCGCTGAGCGCGATCACCGGCGGCGACATCGCGGTGCGAAACGGCGCGTCGGCGCAGTTCCCGCTGCTCGACCGAACGTTCGCCAAGTTCGGCGTCGAGCTGGCGCACGGCAGCGACGGCTACAGCCGGGCGCAGTTGAGGGGTCCGCGTCTGCGGATTCGCCCGCCGCTCACGGCGCACCTGCTGCAGAAGGTGGAGGCGGCGCCCTGGGCCCTACGTGCCCGCCGACCTGCTGCCGATCTTCGTCGCGCTGGGTGCGCGCGCCGAAGGATCGGCGATGTTCTGGAACAAGGTCTACGAAGGCGCATTGGGCTGGAACGGCGAGCTTGCGAAGTTCGGCGTCGACGCGACGCTGTGCGATCCGCACCGGCTCGTCGTCCGCGGCGGCAGGCGGCTCGTGCCGGCGACGGTGGAGAGCCCCTACATCATCCGCGTCGCGATCGCCCTCTTCATGATCGCCGCCAGCATCGACGGCCGCTCGACGATCCTGAATGCGCTGCCGATCCGACGTGCGCATCCGCGATTCGTCGACAACCTGAATGCCCTGGGCGCGATGGTGGAGTGGTCCCACGCCTGACACCGGCGACCACGCGACGGCGCGAAGATAGCCGCGATCCACCCTTCTATTCATGGCTTGCCCGAGCCCGCCAGGCGCGACCATCCCGTCATTGACCGGAGAGCCGCGCCATGATGCGATCGCTGTGGATATCGAAGACCGGGATGGAAGCGCAGCAGATGCAGCTCGACACCATCTCGAACAACCTCGCCAACGTCTCGACCAACGGATACAAGCGTTCGCACGCGGTGTTCGAGGACCTGATGTACCAGAACCTGCGCCAGGCCGGCGCGGCGAGCAGCGAGCAGACGCAGTTGCCGACCGGCCTGCAGGTCGGCCTCGGCACGCGTGCCGTCGCGACGGCGCGCAACTTCAGCCAGGGCAACCTGCAGCAGAGTTCGAACCCGCTCGACCTCGCGGTGCGCGGCAACGGCTTCTTCGAAGTGCAGATGCCCGACGGCACGACCGGCTATACCCGTGACGGCTCGTTCCAGGTCAGCTCGACCGGCCAGCTGGTCACCAACAACGGCTACACGGTCCAGCCCGGCATCACGATTCCCGCCGCGGCGCAAAGCGTGACGATCGGCCAGGACGGCACGGTCACCGTCGTGCTGCCGGGCCAGGCCCTGCCTTCGACGGTCGGTCAGATCCAGCTTGCCGGCTTCATCAATCCGGCCGGTCTCGAACCCAAGGGCCAGAACATCTTCGCCGAGACGGCCGCCTCGGGAACGCCGAACGCCGGCACGCCAGGGCAGAACGGCCTGGGCTCGCTGCAGCAGGGCTTCGTCGAGACCTCCAACGTCAACGTCGTCGAAGAGCTGGTGCAGATGATCCAGACGCAGCGTGCCTACGAGCTCAACTCGAAGGCGATCCAGACCTCGGACCAGATGCTGCAGAAGCTGGCGCAACTGTAATGAGCCACGCGACCATGAGAAGAATCGCCGGCGCCGTCGCGTGCGCCGCAATCTGCGCCGCCCTCTTCGCCAGCCTGGCCGGCTGCGAGCAGCTCAACCCGCGCCCGCCGGTCGACATCGCCTCGCCCATCTACGCCGCGCCGCAGGTGGTTCCGGTGGCCGCCATCAACAACGGTTCGATCTTCCAGTCGGGCCAGTACCGACCGTTGTTCGAGGACTATCGCGCCCGTCTGGTCGGCGACTCGCTCACCGTGCAGATCGTCGAGAAGGTCTCGGCGACGCAAAAGAGCACCAGCTCGATCGACAAGAGCGGCAAGGTCTCGGCAGGCATCACCGCGCTTCCACTGCTTTCGCTGAATTCCTTCAACCGCGCCAGCGCGGCCGGCAGCTCGACGATCAGCTCGGCGGGCGCTGGCACGACCGAGAACACCAACGACTTCTCGGGCACGATCACCGCGGTCGTGACCGGCGTGCTCGCGAACGGCCATCTGCTGATCGCCGGCGAAAAGCAGATCGGCGTCAACCACAACGTCGACGTGCTGCGCTTTTCCGGCCAGGTCGACCCGCGCATGATCCAGTCCGGCAATTTCGTCGCCTCGGCGCAGATCGCCAACGTGCGGATCGAGCAACGCGGCCGGGGCGCCCAGGCCGATGCGCAGGGAATAGGCTGGTTGAGCCGCTTCTTTTTGAACGTTCTCCCGATCTGAGTTCTTGAAGAATCGAAGGCGCTCCCTGGTGCTTTCGACATGACTCCGACCGACCGATTCCTGCGTGCCTCGCTGATCCTCACGGCATTCCTTGCCAGCGCTGCCTTGTGGTGGCCGGCGCCGGCGCAAGCGGCGCGGATCAAGGAGGTCGCTTCGGTCCAGGGGGTTCGCACCAACCAGCTGGTGGGCTACGGCCTCGTCGTCGGCCTCGACGGCACCGGCGACCAGAACACCTCGGCGCCGTTCGCCACGCAAAGCCTGCTCGCCCTGCTGCAGCAGATGGGCGTGACCGTGCCGCCCGGCCAGAACATGCAGCTCAAGAACCTGGCCACGGTGATGGTGACCGCGCAACTGCCTGCCTTCGCCCAGCCCGGCCAGACCATCGACGTCAACGTCTCGTCGCTGGCCAATGCCAAGAGCCTGCGCGGCGGCACGCTGATCTCGACGCCGCTCAAGGGCGCCGACGGCCAGATCTACGCGATGGCGCAGGGCAACCTCATCATCGCTGGCGCCGGCGCTTCCGCGGCTGGCTCCAAGGTCACGATCAACCACCTGAGCGCCGGTCGCATTCCGGAAGGCGCGACGGTCGAGCGCAGCGTCGCGACGCCGATCAACCAGGGCGACTCGATCCAGCTCGACCTCAGCAGCAACGACTACGCGACGGCGCGCGAAGTGGTGCGCGCCATCAACAACCGGATGGGCAGCGGTACGGCCGACGCGATCGACGGCCGCTCGGTCCGGGTGCGCATGCCGGCCTCGCCCGATGCACGCGTCAACTTCATGGCCGAGATCGAGAACCTCGACGTCAAGCTGGCATCGCCGGCGGCGCGGGTCGTGATCAACGCGCGCACCGGCTCGGTGGTGATGAACCAGGCGGTCACGCTCGCCGCCTGCGCGGTGGCGCACGGCAGCCTCTCGGTCACGATCAGCACCACGCCTTCGGTCAGCCAGCCGTCGCCCCTCTCCAAGACCGGCCAGACGGCGGTCACGGAAAAGGCCGACATCACGATCACGCAACAGGCCGGCGCGCTTATCCAGATGGCGCCGGGGGTAAAGCTCGCCGACGTCGTCAAGGCGCTCAACTCTCTCGGCGCGACGCCGCAGGACCTGCTTGCGATCCTGCAGGCGATGAAGTCGGCCGGCGCGTTGACGGCCGAGCTGGAAGTCATCTGATGGCCACCCTGTCGTCGCCCGCCTTGTCCGGCCTGCCGACGAGCGCCACCAACACGCTGTCGATCGCCGACCTGCGCAGCGCCGCGGCGCGCGACCCGAAGACGGCGATTCGCGAAACCGCCAAGCAGTTCGAGGCCCTCTTCATGCAGCAGATCATGAAGAGCATGCGCGAGGCAACGGTGAGCTCGGGCATGCTCGAGAACGAAGGCACCAGGCTCGGCAACGAGATGCTCGACAGCCAGTACGCGGCCAAGATGACCGGCCTGCCGGGTGGACTCACCGACGCGATCGCGCGCCAGCTCGAGCGCCAGATGGGCAACGGCGCCGCTGCTGCCCTGACGGCGCCCGCGACCGCTGCGTCGTCGGCCACGACGTCGACCGCACCGCTGACTCAAAGGCAGACCGACTTCGTCCAGCTGCATGGCAGCGCGGCGCAAGCCGCACAGACCCAGAGCGGCATCCCGGCCGCCTTCATGATCGGCCAGGCCGCGCACGAAACCGGCTGGGGCAGGCAGGAGATCCGAAACGCGGACGGCAGCAGCTCGCACAACCTGTTCGGCATCAAGGCCGGCGCTGGCTGGACCGGTCCGGTGGCCGAGATCACGACCACCGAATACGTCGGCGGCGAAGCGCAGAAGGTGACCGCCAGGTTCCGCGCCTACGCCTCGTACGAAGACTCGTTTCGCGACTACGCGAAGATGCTGACCGCGAGCCCGCGCTACGCCGACGTTGCCGCCCATGCCGCGCAGGGCGCGGCCAGCGCCGCCTCGGCGGCCGGCTTCGCGCAGGGCCTGCAACGCGCAGGCTATGCGACCGACCCTGGCTACGCCGACAAGCTGGCCCGCGTCATCAACACCACGATGCGTGTGCAACGCGCCGTGACCTGAGCGCACCAGCATGAGCATCTCGTCGCTTCTCAGCATCGGCTCGCGCGCCATGACGGCGAGCTACGCGCAGCTCACGGTCACCGGCAACAACATCGCCAACGCCAACACGGTCGGCTACTCGCGCCAGAACGCCGAGCTCGCGACCGCGTTCAGCCAGCAGACCGGCTCGGGCTTCTTCGGCAAGGGCGTCAACGTCGCCACGGTGACGCGCGCACACGACGACTTCCTGACGCGCGAAGCCTCGATGACGAGCTCGCTAGCCGCCAGCGACAGCGCGCGCAGCACGCAGCTGCAGCAGATGGAAAACGTGTTCCAGACCGGCGAGGCCGGCCTGGGCTACAGCGCGCAGCAGATGTTCAACGCCTTCGTCGATGTCGCCAACAAGCCGCAGGATTCTTCGGCGCGGCAGACGGCGCTGGCGCGCGTGGGTGACCTCGCCGATCGCTTCAGCACCGCGTCGGGCCAGCTCGACTCGCTGCAGTCCGGCGTGACCGACCAGCTTCGTACCTCGGTCACCTCGATCAACTCGCTGACGACGCAGATCGCCGACCTGAACCGCCAGATCGCCAACCTCAAGGGCACCGGCCACGACCCGAACGACCTGCTGGACCAGCGCGACACCGCGATCGGCAATCTCTCGCAGCTCGTCCAGGTGACCACGGTCGACGCGGCCGACGGCTCGGTCGGCATCTTCCTCGGCGGCGGTCAGAAGCTCGTGCTGGGCGGCAATGCGACGGCGCTCTCCGCCGTGCCCGACGCGTTCGACCCCAGCAAGCTTCAGCTCGGCATCACCGAAGGCGGCGTGACGCGCGCCTTCCCCGACGGCTTCATCGCCGGCGGCTCGGTCGCCGGCCTGCTGCGATTCCAGAACCACGACCTCGCCGACGCGCGCGGCCTGCTCGGCCAGCTCGCCTCGG
>JBDTNU010000050.1:0-15027 GCA_039933535.1 Caldimonas sp.
TTGAGGCCCAGGATCGGGTCGCGGGGCGCCATCTCGACGGCGTCGAAGAGCGAAGGCATCGGAATCGGTCCTCGTGGGGTGCGTTCAGCGCGGGTGCTTGGAATCGGGTGCGGCGGCGTCATCTGCACCGAGTCGCCGCTGCTTCGTCCTTTGCCCCGGAGAAGGCTTTGCGTTACCGTGTCCGGTTTCGCTCGATTGCGACGAAGCGAGCTCATTTTATCTGCCATGCCCGAATCTGCCGACCTTGCCCTTCCCGACGCGCCCGTTGCCGAGCCCGAAGGTGAATTCATCACGTTCCCGGACTCGCCGTTTCAGCTCTTCAAGCCATACGAGCCGGCCGGAGATCAGCCGCTCGCGATCAAAGGCCTCGTCGATGGCATACGCGATGGCCTGAGCTTCCAGACCCTTCTCGGCGTCACCGGCTCAGGCAAGACCTTCACGATGGCCAACGTGATCGCCCAGATCGGCCGGCCGGCGATCGTCTTCGCGCCGAACAAGACGCTGGCCGCGCAGCTCTACAGCGAGTTCCGCGAGTTCTTCCCGAAGAACGCGGTCGAGTATTTCGTCAGCTACTACGACTACTACCAGCCCGAGGCCTACGTGCCGCAGCGCGACCTGTTCATCGAGAAGGACAGCGCGATCAACGAGCACATCGAGCAGATGCGGCTCTCTGCGACCAAGAGCGTGCTGGAGCGGCGCGACGTGATCGTCGTCGCCTCGGTGAGTGCGATCTACGGCATCGGCGCGCCAGAGGACTACACCGAGATGCGCATGATCATGCGCACTGGCGACAAGCTCGGCCAGCGCGACGCGATCGCTCACCTGATCCGGATGCAGTATTCGCGCAACGAGACCGATTTCAGCCGCGGCACGTTCCGCGTGCGCGGCGACACCATCGACGTCTTCCCGGCAGAGCACAGCGAGCTGGCGGTGCGGATCGAGCTGTTCGACGACGAGCTCGAGTCGCTGACCCTGTTCGACCCGCTGACCGGTCGGATCCGGCAGAAGATCCCGCGTTTCGTCATCTATCCGGCGAGCCACTACGCGACGCCGCGCGGCCGGGTGGTCGCGGCGATCGACACGATCAAGGTGGAGCTGCGCGACCGGCTCGACGAGCTGGTGAAGGCGGGCAAGCTCGTCGAGGCGCAGCGGCTCGAGCAGCGGACCCGGTTCGACCTCGAGATGCTGCAGGAGATCGGCCACTGCAAGGGGATCGAGAACTACACCCGGCACCTCTCGGGCGCGCCGCCAGGCTCGCCGCCGGCGACGATGGTCGACTACCTTCCGAAGGACGCCCTGATGTTCCTCGACGAGAGCCACGTCATGATCGGCCAGCTCGGCGGCATGTACAACGGCGACCGGGCGCGCAAGACGACGCTGGTCGACTACGGCTTTCGACTGCCCTCGGCGCTCGACAATCGACCGCTCAAGTTCGAGGAATTCGAAGCCAAGATGCGCCAGGTGGTGTTCGTTTCGGCGACGCCGGCGATCTACGAGAAGGAGCACGCCGGACAGGTGGTCGAGCAACTGGTGCGGCCGACCGGGCTGATCGATCCAATGGTCGAGGTTCGACCGGCCACCCATCAGGTCGACGACGTGCTGCAGGAGATCCGCGAGCGGGTCGAAGTCAACGAGCGGGTGCTGATCACGACTCTGACCAAGCGGATGGCAGAGCAGCTTACAGACTACCTGGCCGACAACGGCGTCAAGGTGCGCTACCTGCACAGCGACATCGAGACCGTGGAGCGGGTCGAGATCCTGCGCGACCTGCGCCTCGGCACCTTCGACGTACTGGTCGGCATCAACCTGCTGCGCGAGGGACTCGACATCCCTGAGGTCTCCCTGGTGGCCATCCTCGACGCCGACAAGGAAGGGTTCCTGCGCTCCGAGCGAAGCCTGATCCAGACCATCGGCCGGGCGGCCCGCAACCTGAACGGCAAGGCCATCCTCTATGCCGACCAAATGACCGATTCGATGAAGCTTGCGATCGGCGAAACCGAGCGGCGCCGGGCCCGGCAGACGGCGCACAACCTGGCCGAGGGCATCACCCCCGTCAGCATCGTCAAGCGGATCAAGGAAATGATCGACGGCGTTTACAGCGACAAGAGTGCCAAGGAAGAGTTGCGCCTGGCCAAGGAATCCGCCCTTACGGAGGTGATGAGCGAAAAGGACCTCGGCAAACGCATCAAGCTGCTCGAAAAACAGATGCTCGACCACGCCAGGAACCTGGAATTCGAGAAGGCGGCGCGAGTTCGGGACCAGCTGGCGGCGCTGCGCGAGCAGGCTTTCGGCGCGGCGGGCGTCGACAACGTGGTCCCGATTGCGGCGGCACCAAAGGCGACTCGCTAGGTCCCTCGGATTTGCCCCTGGTCTTGAAGGGGAACCAATCCCCCCAATCTCGACCGAATCAGTCGGCTTCCCATATACTCGACTAAATCGGTCGGGATAGGAAAAGTCGACTCGGCGGCTCGGTTTTTGCCAAGTCGCCACCAACCCGCGATAGCGGCGATCCGACACCGAACCCGAGGAGTGCTTTAAATGCGTCTGACCACCAAAGGCCGTTTTGCCGTGACCGCGATGATCGACCTCGCCCTGCGCGAGCACTCGGGCCCGGTCGCCCTGGCGGCGATCAGCGCCAGGCAACAGATTTCGCTCTCGTATCTGGAGCAGCTGTTCGGCAAGCTTCGCCGTCATGAACTGGTCGAGAGCACCCGCGGCCCGGGTGGCGGATATTCGCTAGGCCGCAAGTCCGAGGAGATCACGGTCGCCGACATCATCGTCGCCGTCGACGAGCCGATCGACGCCACCGGTTGCGCCGGCAAGGAAAACTGCATGGGCGAGGACGCCGGCCGCTGCATGACGCACGACCTTTGGGCAAGCCTCAATTCAAAGATGATCGAGTTCCTTGACTCGGTCTCGCTGAAGAAGCTGGTCGACGAGCAGATCGCCAAGGGCATCTCGATCGAAGAGCACCCGGTCAAGCGAGCCATCTCGACGACGCCGGTCGTCAAGCCAATCAAGATCACGGCGCCGAATTCGGTATTCGCCCTGGGAGCGGCGTTCTCCAAGTAGTTTTTGCCATGGACATGACTCCGCATTTCCCGATCTACATGGACTATGGCGCGACGACGCCGGTCGATCAGCGCGTCGTCGACGCGATGATCCCTTGGCTGCGCGAGCATTTCGGGAACCCGGCGTCGCGCAGCCATGCGTGGGGGTGGGAAGCGGAGGCGGCGGTCGAGAAGGCGCGCGGGCAAGTTGCCGCGCTGATCGGTGCTGATCCGCGCGAGATCATCTGGACCTCGGGTGCGACAGAGTCCGACAACCTCGCCCTCAAGGGCGCGGCCCAGTTCTACAAGGCGCGCGGCAAGCATCTCGTAACGGTGAAGACCGAGCACAAGGCGGTGCTCGACACGATGCGCGAGCTCGAGCGCCAGGGTTTCGAAGTCACTTATCTCGACGTCGAAGAAGACGGCCTGCTCGATTTCGAGAAGCTGAAAGCGGCGCTCCGGCCTGACACCATCCTCGTGTCCGTGATGTACGTCAACAACGAGATCGGTGTCATCCAGGACATTCCGGCGATCGGCAGGCTGTGCCGCGAGAAGGGCATCATTTTTCATGTCGACGCTGCCCAGGCGACCGGCAAGGTTCAGATCGACCTGGCGACGCTGCCGGTCGACCTGATGAGCCTCGCGTCGCACAAGACCTACGGGCCCAAGGGCATAGGTGCGCTCTACGTGCGCCGCAAGCCCCGGGTTCGGATCGAAGCGCAGATGCATGGCGGCGGCCACGAACGTGGCATGCGCTCGGGCACGTTGCCGACGCATCAGATCGTAGGCATGGGCGAGGCGTTCCGGATCGCCCAGGAAGAGATGGGAACCGAGAGCGAGCGCATTCGCATGCTGCACAGCAAGCTCGTCGATGGTCTCTCGGGCATCGAGCAGACCTTCCTGAACGGCCATCCGGATCAGCGCGTGCCGCACAACGTGAACATGTCGTTCAACTTCGTAGAGGGCGAATCGCTGATCATGGGCGTCAAGGGCATTGCCGTGTCGTCGGGCTCGGCGTGTACCTCGGCGAGCCTCGAGCCCAGCTACGTGCTCAGGGCGCTCGGACGCAGCGACGAGCTCGCTCATTCGAGCCTGCGCATGACGATCGGCCGCTTCACGACCGAAGACGAAATCGACTACGTGGTGTCGACCTTGAAGGATCGTGTCGCCCGGCTGCGCGAGCTCTCGCCGCTGTGGGACATGTTCAAGGAAGGCGTCGACATCAGCTCCATTCAGTGGGCGGCTCACTGAGCGGTCACGGACAGAGGTTCCAGGAGAAAACAACATGGCATACAGCGCGAAAGTCGTCGAGCACTATGAAAATCCGCGCAACGTCGGCTCTTTCGACAAGAGCGACGAAACCGTAGGCACCGGCATGGTTGGCGCACCAGCCTGTGGCGACGTGATGAAGCTGCAGATCAAGGTCAACCCCGAAACCGGTCTCATCGAAGACGCCAAGTTCAAGACCTACGGTTGCGGTTCGGCGATCGCCTCGAGCTCGCTCGTCACCGAGTGGGTCAAGGGCAAGTCGCTCGACGAAGCCCTGACGATCAGGAACACGCACATCGCGCAGGAACTGGCCTTGCCCCCGGTGAAGATCCATTGCTCGATCCTGGCCGAGGATGCGATCAAGGCTGCTGTAAGCGACTACAAGGCGAAGAACGCAGTCGAGCGCGCGCGCCAGCCGGTGCCTGTCGGCGCTGCGGCGAGCCACTGACATGGCGGTGACCCTCACCGAGGCGGCGGCGAAACACGTCACCCGCTACCTGGGCAAGCGAGGAAAAGGCGTCGGCGTTCGTCTGGGGGTGAAGACGACCGGTTGCTCGGGTCTGGCCTACAAGCTCGAATATGCGGATGCGTTTGCGCCCGAGGACATGGTCTTCGAGGATCACGGCGTGAAGGTCATCGTCGATCCGAAGAGCCTGCCTTACATCGACGGCACCGAGCTGGACTTCGTGCGCGAAGGGCTCAACGAGGGCTTCAGGTTCCACAACCCACGCGAAAAAGATCGCTGCGGTTGCGGTGAGTCGTTCCGCGTGTAGTTGGGCGCATCGCTGAATTCAGCGGGCCCGCTGCGCGGGCCCTTCTTTTTTTGACCATGTCTTTCGACAGCGACGATTTCGCCCTCTTCGGTTTGCCGCGCCGCTTTGCGCTGGATCCGGCGGACCTCGCGTCCCGGCGCCGCACGCTTCAGTCGGAGGTGCACCCGGACCGTTTTGCCGCAGGCGGCGCTTCGGCGCAACGCGTGGCGATGCAGTGGGCGGTTCGCGTCAACGAGGCCTTCGACCGGTTGAAGAATCCCTTGAAGCGCGCTGCCTATCTGTGTGAGTTGAACGGAGTCGCGATCGGCGCCGAAGACAACACGGCGATGCCATCTGAATTTCTGGTCCAGCAGATGGCTTGGCGCGAAGCGCTAGACGATGCCGCGACTCCCGCGACTGTCGCAGGCATTGCGAGCGAGGTCGACGCGCATCGTCGCGAAGCGTATGAAGCGCTCGCCCGTTCTCTGGACGAATCAGCTGACTACGCGAGCGCCGCGCAGCAGGTGAGGGCGCTGATGTTCGTCGAGCGCTTCGCCGACGACGTGAGCGACCGGCTCGAATCGACGGAGGCCTGAGCGTGGCCTTGCTGCAGATTTCCGAGCCCGGCGCATCGCCCGACCCGCACCAGCGGCGTCATGTCGTCGGCATCGACCTCGGCACGACGCACTCGCTCGTCGCCGCGGTGCGAAACGGCGTCGCGGAGTGCCTTCCCGACGCCGAGGGTCGTGTCATCCTGCCCTCGGCCGTTCGCTACCGGGAAGACGGCCGCACCGACATCGGCCAGCCAGCGCTCGACCAGGCGGTCACCGACCCGCGCAACACGATCGTCTCGGTCAAGAGGCTGATGGGCCGGGGCCGGGCCGACGTCGCCACCAGCCTGCCCTACGACTTCGTCGATGCGCCCGGGATGGTCCGCATCAATACCGCAGCGGGCATGAAGTCGCCGGTCGAGATCTCCGCCGAGATCCTCGCCACCTTGCGCCAGCGTGCCGAAGACACGTTCGACGACGATCTGTTCGGCGCCGTCGTCACCGTGCCTGCGTATTTCGACGACGCACAACGTCAGGCGACCAAGGACGCAGCCGAGCTCGCCGGTCTGCACGTCATGCGCCTCATCAGCGAACCGACCGCCGCAGCTATCGCGTACGGACTGGACAACGCTTCCGAGGGTCTCTACGCCGTCTACGACCTGGGCGGCGGCACCTTCGACATTTCGATGCTGCGGATGACCAAGGGGGTGTTCGAGGTGGTTGCCACGGGCGGCGATTCGGCGCTCGGCGGCGACGACATCGATTCGGCCTTTGCCGCCTGGGTGCTGGCAAGGGCAGGTGTCGCTGCTCAGGGGCCGCACGACCTTCGAGCCGCGATGGTCGCGGCTCGTGCCGCGAAGGAGGCGCTGTCTACCGAGTCCCGAGTGACATTCACTTGCGTGCAGGGAGGCCAGCCATTTTCGCTCGCGGTCGACCGCCTCGACCTCGAAGCGGTGGCCCGCCCTCTCGTCGAGAGGACGCTCGCCGTCGCGCGCCAGGTGTTGCGGGATGCCAAAGTCAAGGCGACAGAAGTCGACGGCGTCGTCCTGGTGGGAGGCTCGACGCGGATGCCGCTCGTTCGGCGGGGGGTCGCCGGGCTGTTCGATCGGCCGCCACTCATTGATCTCGACCCCGACCAGGTTGTCGCGCTCGGCGCTGCAATCCAGGCAGAAGCGCTCGCCGGCAATGCCTTTGCCGCCGACGTGCTGCTACTCGACGTGATTCCGCTGTCGCTGGGCCTCGAAACCATGGGCGGCCTGGTCGAACGCATCATCCCCCGCAATAGCCCGATCCCGACGGGACGGGCGCAGGAGTTCACGACCTTCCAGAACGGGCAGACGGCAATGTCGATCCACGTCGTCCAGGGCGAACGGGAACTGGTTGCCGACTGCCGCTCGCTCGCCCGCTTCGAATTGCGCGGCATTCCGCCGATGGTGGCGGGCGCGGCGCGGATTCGGGTCACCTTCACCGTCGACGCCGACGGATTGCTGGGCGTGACCGCGCGCGAAGAAACAACGGGCGTCGAAGCGAAGGTGGCGGTCAAGCCGAGCTATGGCCTTTCGGACGATGAAGTCGCGCGCATGCTGGGTGAAAGCTTTCAGGCGGCAGAGGCGGACATGGCCGCGCGCAGTCTCCGCGAAGCCCAGGTTGATGCCGACCGACTGCTGGCGGCGACCGCGACGGCGCTGGCTGACGACGGTGATCTGCTTTCCGATCCGGAGCGTGCCGACATCGACGCCCTTGTCGCACGGCTATCGGCGGTTCACCGCGGCGACGACCGATTTGCGATCGACGACGCCCTGAAGGCCTTGGGCGGTGGAACCGAATCCTTCGCCGCCGAACGCATGAACCGCGGCATCCGTAGGGCTCTTGCCGGCCGACGCGTCGAGGACGTCTGACCGTGCCGATCATCAGGGTCCTGCCGCATCCAGAGTACTGTCCCCAGGGCAAGGAGATCGAGGCCGCGACCGGCGAATCGATCTGCGAGGCCTTGCTCGAGAACGGCGTCCTGATCGAGCACGCCTGCGAAATGAGCTGTGCCTGTACGACCTGCCACGTCGTGGTCCGCGAGGGCTTCGCCTCGCTTGGTGAACCGGACGAAAGCGAAGAAGACCTGCTGGATCGCGCCTGGGGACTCGAACCTGGCTCGCGGCTATCGTGTCAGGCGATCCTGGCGCGCCAGGACGTGACGGTCGAGATCCCGAAGTACTCGATCAATCACGCTAAGGAGAATCACTGACCGCCGACCGCTGGCTGCGGCAGCGCAGGAAGGGCCCTCAGCGGCCGCTGTCTTGCGTGACGGGCGCTGCCCGGCGGAACCAGCTGAGCTTGCCGATGGAATCGAAGAACGAGTCGGGCGCGGCGCTGTTGCGCTCGTCGAGCAGGCCGCACGCATCGAGCATGCCGAGAAATACCTTGAGCTCGCCTTTTTTCAGGCCACTCACTTCCACGATTTGCGCCGAGGTCATGTAGCGCAGCGAAAGATCGCTCAGCACCCGGCGATGGGCAGTGCGTTGGAACTCGGAGCTGAGTTCTGGCCAGGCCAGGAGTCGGTACTCTTTCATTGTCCGCGATCGGAACTCGATTGACCTTGCGGCCGGGGAGTGGCGAGCGTACCCCGTGCTCTAGCGCGCCGGGAAGGTCAATTGAAAGCGCTTTCGTGAAATTTGCGACAGATGGTTGCCAGGGCCGCCGAAAGGCGGCAGCCGATGGATCAGCAGTCAGCGGGGTGCAAAGCGCGCTGCACTTCACTCTGCCACGGCAGGGCATGAACGAGCTGGTGCAACTGGACCGCGACCTCGATGTGGGTCAGTGCCTCGCCGTGGTCATCGAGAAGTTTGAGGTTGGTGACGAGGCCGAGCGGGTCGGACATGGCGACCACGCCGGACTGCACTTCGACCCAGTCCCAGGCTACCCCGGCCGACTGGCGGGCGATCGAGTCTCCCCACAGCGTCTGGCCGGTGCAGGGCGACTCATCGTCGCCAAAATTCAACACGCGAGTGCCTAGGTGCGTCAGGTGCAACTGCGGCGCACGACTGGCCTGCCACAATAGTGGCGGCCATGCACACACGATCCAGGCGGGCGTCATTGTTGTTGTCGAGTCGATGGCGAGTCCCCATTGGGCCAGTGGTAAGCAAGTGTCTCAAGGCCCACGGCGTTTGCCATCTGTCAAAGTTGTCAGGGTGATGGGAAATATTTCACGCGGTTCGTTTTCGCGACGCGCGAGGCGCTGAGCGCAATGCTCGACCGCAGTTTTACGTCGGTCCTGGATGCGCGCACCCGCGAGCAGTTTCTGGAAGAGATCGTCGGGTTCGCCCGGAGGCTGGAATTCGAGACCGTGTCGGCGACGGTTGTCATCGACCACCTCCTTGGCGAGGCGGAGTTCATCACCGTGGACAACACGCCGCGCGCGTACAAGGAATCATTCGCCAACCGGGAGAATTGGCGGCGCGATCCGGTCATGCAGCATTGCAAACGCAATAGCATGCCCATCATTTGGGATCAGAAGACGTACGCCGAGAAGGGGCTGGGCGAGAAGTGGGAAGAGCAGGCCCGTTTCGGCTACCGGCATGGAATCGCCATGGCCTTGCATATGCCGGAGGGCCGACATTTCTTCCTGGGCGTCGATCGTGATCGCCCCGTGCCGGGTGATGCAACCAGCATGACGCGACTTGTTGCCGACCTGCAGCTCTTCGCCGTTCACGCTCAGGATGCAGCGCTCCGCATCCTGACGCCGTCGCTGAACGCACCCGGTGCTCCGTCGCTCACGCCTCGCGAGCTCGAAACCTTGCGATGGACGATGGAAGGCAAGACCGCGTGGGAGGTTGGCAGCCTGCTCGGGATCAGCGAGCGCACGGCAGCGCTGCACGTCAACAACGCGACCCACAAGCTCGGCTGCGTAAACAAGCACCAAGCGGTTCTCAAGGCACTTCGACTTGGGCTTATTCGCTAGGCGCTCGGGCAGGGCAGAAGTGTCTGCCACTATCGTGAGGGATTGCACACTGTAAGAGTTGACAGTTACGGCGAAGTGGCGAACTTGGTTCAATGCGCCGTGTGCGCCGGCGGTGCACTCACATCCCGGAACCAGGAGCAGCCCGTGCAGCAACAAAATACATCCAAGTCCCCCCAGATCAATTTACCCGCGGCCGCCCGTGGTCCGGTCCGGCTCTCGGCGTCCGAACTTGCCAAGGTATCCGGTGCTGGACCGAACGGTGGCTGGAGCAGTACCTTCGGCCCGAACGGCGGCTGGCTCTAAGGTTTGCCGGCGCCGAGGCGCGATAGCGCGTCGGCCCGATTCCGCTTCCCGGTGAGGTCGTGAGCAACCTCTTCCGAAGAGAGGTACTCGACGCCCGCCAACGAGAGTGGCTCGGAACCGTCCAACTGACCCGTCCTGTCCCGCTGTGGGTCGCGACGGGTTTTGTCTTGGCCGTCGCAGTCACCATCTTTTTATTCCTCTGGCTTGGTGAGTACACGCGCAAGGCGCGCGTGCCCGGATACCTCGTTCCTGACCGCGGCGTGATCCGGCTCGTGGCGCCGCAAGCCGCCACCGTTCTCGAGAGCCACGCCGCAGAAGGCAAGGTGGTGCGGCAGGGCGACGTTATCTTCGTGCTGTCAGTGGGCCAGTCGAGCCCTTCCGGCGACACCCAGTCCGCTGTCCAGGCCAGTCTCGCGACCCGCGAGCAGAGCTTGCGCGGCAGCGCGGCGCAGCAGTCCGAGCTCGAGGTCGCGCGCCTGACGGCGATCGACCGACGGATCGACGCCATGCAGCGCGAGCTCGCGCCGATGGCGGCCGAGGAGGCCTTGCAGCGGCAGCGGCAGCAACTCGCCGAAGACGCGCTTGCGCAGTACAAGGCATTTCGCGCCGAAAACTACGTTTCGGAAGCCCAGGTCCGCACCAAGGCCGAAGAGCTGTTCGGCGTCAAGGCGCAGGTCATTGCTATCGAGCGTCAGCGCGCCGTGCACCTGCGCGAGATCACCGCTTTGCAAGCCGAGCGCCGGGAGCTGCCGATGCGCGCCCGAGCCGCGCAGGGAGAAATCGACCGCGACATGGCCCTGGTCGCCCAGCAGTCGGCGGAAAACGCGGCGCGGCAGCGGATCGTCGTTCGCGCACCGCAGGACGGAACGATCTCCGCGGTAGTCGTGGACGCGGGTCAAAGCGTCGCTTCGGCCGGCGCCATGGCCAGTCTCATCCCGGCAGACACTCGCTTGCAGGCGCAGCTGTTCGCGCCCTCGAGCGCGATAGGCTTCGTTCGTCCTGACCAAGCCGTGATGCTGCGCTACCAGGCCTTCCCGTATCAGAAGTTCGGCCATCAAAGCGGACACGTCCTTCAGGTGTCGCGAGCACCCCTGCAGCCGGCCGAGCTTGCCGGACTGTCCATTCCCGGCGTGGCGTCGGGCGAGCCGCTCTATCGGATCACCGTCAGTCTCGACCGGCAGGATGTCGCCGCCTACGGCCAGGCCCAGGCGCTCGCCCCCGGGATGCAGCTCGATGCCGACGTCGTGCTCGACCGTCGCCGGCTGATCGAATGGATTTTCGAGCCGGTACTCGGCATCGCGAGCCGGGTGTGAGCGCTGCGTCCTTGCTCGATGCGCTGAGCTTCGGCGGCGGGCGCAAACGCCTGCCGATGCTGCTCCAGACCGAGGGCGCCGAGTGCGGCCTCGCCTGTCTGGCCATGATCGCGGCCCGGCACGGCCTCGACAGCGATCTGCCGACGCTACGGCGCCGCTTTTCAGTCTCGATGAAGGGCGCGACGATGGCCGACCTGGTCCGCGTTGCCGGCCAGCTTCGTCTGAACCCTCGTGCCGTGCGCGCCGAGATGGAGCATTTGCCGCAGCTCGAGTTGCCGTGCGTGCTGCACTGGGACCTCAACCATTTCGTCGTCCTGAAGGAGATTTCGGGAGGTCGCGCGGTCATCCATGATCCAGCGCGCGGCGTTCGGCGGTTGCCGCTTGCCGAGGTCTCGCGCCACTTCACCGGGATTGCGCTCGAGCTCTCGCCCGAGGCCGAGTTCCGGCCCGGCGTCGAGCGGCAGACCGTGAGCCTCGGCCAGCTGCTCGGCCGGGTCAGTGGCCTGAAACGGTCCCTGGCGCAGATCTTTCTCCTCGCGCTTGCGCTCGAGGCCTTCATGCTCCTGTCGCCGTTCTATCTGCAGTGGGTCGTCGACGGCGTGCTGGTGAGCGACGACCGCGACCTGCTGGTGACGCTCGGTGTCGGCTTCGGCCTCCTGGTCCTGATCCAGGTGGGCGCGGCCGCGATCCGATCGTGGGCGGTGCTCCATTTGTCGTCGACGCTCAACCTGCAATGGCTGTCCAACGTGTTCGCGCATCTGATGCGCTTGCCCGTGACCTGGTTCGACCGGCGCAACACCGGCGACGTGATGTCGCGCTTCGGCGCCGTCCAGCACATCCAGCAGACGATGACGACCAGTTTCGTCGAGGCGGTGCTCGATGGCCTGCTGGTGGTCGTGACCCTGGCCATGATGCTGGTCTACAGCGGCCAGCTGACGGCGATCGCCATCGCCAGCGTCGTCGCCTACGGCTTGCTGAGGCGCGCCTTCTTTCGGCCGCTGCGCGAAGCCACCGAGGAGGCGATCGTGTTCGACGCCAGACGGTCCACCCACTTCCTCGAGTCGCTTCGGGGCGTGCAGTCGATCAAGCTCTTCAATCGCCAGACCGATCGGCAGGCCCGCTTCATGAACCTGGTGGTCGACGCGATGAACGCGAACATCGCCACGCGCAAGCTTGACCTGATGTTCGTCGTCCTGCACAAGCTCGTGTTCGGCCTCGAGCGCGTGGCGGTCGTGTGGGTCGGCGCCTTGCTCGTGCTCGATCATCGTTTCTCGGTCGGCATGCTGTTCGCCTTCCTCGCCTACAAGGAGCAGTTCGCTCAACGGGTCAGCGCGCTGATCGACAAGGCGGTCGAGATCAAGATGCTGAAGCTGCAGGGCGAGCGGCTGGCCGACATCGTCCTGGCAGAGCCGGAGCCCGTGGACGAGGGCCTGCCGCGGAGCATGACCGGAACGCCAGCCCTCGAGCTGGTCGACGTGAGCTTCGCGTACTCGGATGCCGAGGAGCCCGTGTTGCGCAAGCTGAGCTTGCGAATCGACCCGGGCGATTCGGTCGCCATCGTCGGCCCTTCCGGTTGTGGCAAGACGACCTTGCTGAAGTGCATGCTGGGCATCCTGACGCCCCAGTCGGGCCAGATCAGGATCGGTGGTGTCAGCCTGCAGCAAGTGGGGCTGCGCACCTGGCGCGACATGATCGGCACGGTGATGCAGGAAGATCAGCTGTTCGCGGGATCGATCATCGACAACATCACTTTCTTCGACGCTGATGCCGATGTCGCGTGGGCGGAGCAATGCGGCCGGATCGCCGCGATCGCCGACGAGGTCGAGGCGATGCCGATGGGCTGGCATACGCTGGTGGGCGACATGGGAACGAGCTTGTCGGGAGGGCAGCGGCAGCGCATCCTGTTGGCACGCGCGCTCTACAAGCGGCCGAAGTTCCTGTTTCTCGACGAGGCGACGAGCGCGCTCGACGTCGATCGCGAGCGTGAGGTGAACGCCGCGATTCGTCAGCTCGAGATCACACGGGTGATCGTCGCGCATCGGCCGGAGACGATCGCGTCGGCGGGGCGGGTCATCGTGCTCCAGGATGGGCGGGTCGCACAGGATTTGCGGACCGTTCCGAACGCTGGGAACTACACGCGCTAAACATCGCCACCTACACTGACGCGATGCGCATCCTCGGCATCGAAACCTCGTGCGACGAGACCGGTATCGCGCTCGTCGACACGGTCGGCGACGCGACACCCTTGCTGCTCGCGCAGGCCCTTCACAGCCAGGTCGACATGCACGCGGCGTATGGCGGCGTCGTTCCGGAGCTCGCGTCGCGCGACCACATTCGACGCGTGTTGCCGCTGACTCGCGAGGTGTTGAATTCGGCCGGCGCCGACCTCGAATCGATCGACGTCGTTGCCTACACCCGAGGCCCCGGGCTCGCGGGCGCCTTGCTGGTGGGTGCCGGCGTGGCCTGCTCGATGGCGGCCGCGCTCGGCAAGCCGGCGCTCGGCGTGCATCACCTCGAAGGACATCTGCTGTCGCCCTTTCTTTCTGCCGACCCGCCGTCGTTTCCCTTCGTCGCGCTGCTGGTGTCGGGCGGCCACACGCAGTTGCTCGAAGTCAACGGCGTCGGCGAATACGCCTTGCTCGGCGACACCATCGACGACGCTGCTGGCGAAGCCTTCGACAAGTCGGCCAAGCTGCTCGGTCTCGGCTATCCCGGCGGACCCGCGTTGGCGCGTCTGGCCGAGCTCGGCGATCCGAAAGCGTTCGACCTGCCGCGCCCGCTGGTTCAGCGGGATTCGCTCGACTTCTCGTTCGCCGGCCTGAAGACCGCCGTGCGCACCCACGCCCTTAGGCTCGAGGCATCCACCTTCGAGCAGTCCCGCGCCGATCTCGCCGCGTCCACACAGGAAGCGATCGTCGACGTGCTCGTTCGCAAGTCGATGGCGGCCCTTGCACGCACCGGGTTGAAGCGGCTGGTCGTTGCTGGCGGCGTCGGTGCGAACACGCTGTTGCGCGCGCGGCTGCAAGCCGAATGCGAAAAGCGCCAGGCCCGGGTGCACTACCCGGAGCTGGCGCTTTGCACCGACAACGGCGCGATGATCGCGCTCGCCGCGGCGATGCGCGTGCAACGCGGCATCGCAGCGCTGTCGACGGACTACGCTTTCGACGTGCTGCCGCGCTGGCCCCTCACCGCGTTGCGACGAGAGGCCCTCGCCACCTGACCCTCGCGGGACGCGGCTGGCCGGTCAGGCAATGCTCAGTTGCGTCGCGCCGGCCGGCACCTTCTTGGCCAACGTGAGCGTGAGAACGCCGTTCTCGAACTTCGCTTGCGACTGGGCCTGGTCCACTTCCGCCGGCAGGACGACGGTGCGCGCGTAGACCGCGGCGGAGCGCTCGCGATAAAGCACGCGATCGGCCGGCTTCGCGTCGGCGACCGGCTGCTCCTGTCCTTCGGGCTTGACAGCGGCATCGCCGGCGACCGCGCTGGTCAACGTGACGCGACGACCTTCCACCGACACCTTGAGCTGCTCGCGGGTGCTGCCCGGAACGTCGAGGACGATCGTGTAGGCGACATCGCTCTCCGACACGTCCATCGAGGGCGTGCGGGTCTCGACAGCGGCCTTGGCGTCGCCGAGAAAGCGGTCGAAGGATTCGTCGAAAAGGCGATCGAGCGTGGTGCTGAACGCGGGGCCAGCGGCGACGCGGCGCGCCAGCGCCGACGAACGGGGAAGAGGCAGAACGAACATGGTGAACTCCTACAATCGGTCGGTCGCCGCACAGCGCTGCGACCCTGCCGCCGAAGTGAGTGCGGCATTTTTCTTTTCAAGGGCTCGCGCCT
>JBDTNU010000051.1:0-15027 GCA_039933535.1 Caldimonas sp.
CGACCATTTCGCGCCGGTCGCCGGCGTGTTGATGGAGACCGAGATCTGGCCCAACCTGCTCGCCGCAGCGCAAGCGCGCGGCGTGCCCATGCTGCTCGCCAATGCACGCATGAGCGCGCGCAGCCGGCGCCGGGGCGAGCGCGTGCGCGCGCTGCTGCGGCCGGCGTTCGAGAGCCTGAGCACCGTCTTCGCGCAGACCGACGCCGACGCGGCAAGGCTGCGCGAAGCGGGCGTGAGGCAAGTCGTCGTCGAAGGCAACCTGAAGTACGACATCGCGCCCGACCCCGCCCTCACCGCCCGCGGCAGGCAATGGAAGAGCGGCCTGCAGGGGCGGCCGGTGGTGCTCGGCGCGGTGACTCGCGAGGGCGAAGAGGCGAGCCTGCTCGCCGCTTGGCACGCGGTCGCGCTGCCGCGGCCGCTGCTCGTCATCGTGCCGCGCCATCCGCAGCGCTTCGAGGCGGTGGCCGAGCTGATTGCCGCGTCCGGCTTCTCGCTGTCGCGGCGCAGCCAATGGGGCGACGTCCCGCCGGCGCAGGCGGCCGGCGCCGACGTCTGGCTCGGCGACTCGATGCGGGAGATGCCGGTCTGGTACGCGCTCGCCGACGTCGCGCTGCTCGGCGGCAGCTTCGCGCCCCTCGGCGGCCAGAACCTGATCGAGGCGGCCGCCTGCGGCTGCCCGGTGGTGATGGGACCGCACACCTTCAACTT
The DNA here is from genome assembly GCA_039933535.1 of Caldimonas sp. Taxonomy (GTDB): domain Bacteria; phylum Pseudomonadota; class Gammaproteobacteria; order Burkholderiales; family Burkholderiaceae_C; genus Schlegelella_A. Next base: position 709 of record JBDTNU010000051.1, read on the forward strand.
CAAGGAAGCGGCCGAGCTGGCGTCGGCGGCCGGCGCGGCGACGCGGGTCGCGGACATGGCTGCCGCCGTCGCCACGGCCGTCGCACTCGCAGGCGTCGACCAAAGAGCGGAGCGCGAGAAACAGTCGGGCCGGGCACTGGCGTTCGCGGTCCGGCACCGGGGCGCCGCGGATCGAACCGCGGCACGCATTCGCGCCTTGATCGGGCCCGAGCCGCTCAGCGCTTCGTCTTGACTCGCCGCGGCCCTGTTTCGCCCGACGCGAGCTGGTCGAGCAGCGCGCGCGCTCGCGTCACGTCGAGGGTGTCGGCGCCCTCGTCGAACGCGCCGGCCACAGGTGCGAGCAACTCGATGGCGCGCACTGCCTGATCCGCGCCCGCCCAGAGCCGCGCCAGGCTGGTCGCCGCGCGCAGCTCGAGCGCGTGCGCACCCTGTCGGCGTGCCAGCGACAGGGCCGACGTGAATCGGCGTTCGGCCAGTTGACGGTTCGCGGCGCCGTCGCCCTCGGCCAAGACGAGCTCGCCCAGCAGGCGGTCGATCTCCGCGCCGTTGCGGCCACTGCCGCTGCCGCTTTCGGTTTCAGCGAGCGCCGCGCGAGCCTGCTCCGGCCGGCCCGCGTCCAGCTCGGCCTCGGCCAGCAGGCAGTGGAGATACCACACGCCGACCTCCGCGCCGGTGGCCCGCATCGCATCGATGGCCGCGTTCATGGCAACCGCGCCGCGCTGCGAGTCGCCGTGTCGGGCCTCGACCAGGCCCTGGATGAAATCGCCCATGACCCTCCAATAGAGAAGATCGTGTTCGAGGCTGAGCGCCGTTTGCTGACGCGCCAGAACCAGCGCACGCGAGAAGTCGCCTCGGAACACGTGCAAGAGGCTCGCATAGCCGAGCACGAAGGCGCTGGTATGCGGACTGGCGGTGCGGCGCGCCAGCGCCAGCGCTTCCTCGGCGCGCGCCAGCGCCTGCCCCGGCAGCCCGATGTGCCAGAGCGTCCAGGCCAGGTAGACCGCGGCGCGCGGCGAGTCGCGCACGCGGGTCGGATCGTCGGTGCCTTCCGCCAGCGAGAGCGCGTGTTCGAGATGCGCGCGCGCGCCAGCGAAATTGCCCTGGTGCAAGCGCGTCTGCCCGAGCTTGGCGTGGGCGTCGAAGAGACGGCCGGGATTGCCGCTCCCGACCGCGAGGACACGCAGCTCCTCAGCGGCGACGCTCGCACGTTCGAGGTCAGAGCGCAGGAAGACGACGTTCCACAGGCCGCGCAATACGCGCTCGAGATCGCCCGGGCCGGCGCAGACGCGGCATAGCGCGAGGGCACGCTGATAGGTCGCATCGACGTCGCTCGAGGCATAGCCCTGCGCGGCCATCAGCGCAGCACCCAACGGCAGCAGCAGGTCGAGCTCGTGGCGAGGCCGCTGCCCGGCGGGCAATCGAGGCAGCAGATCGAGGGCGTGGCGCAGCAGCTCGATGCTTTCGAGATAGGCGTGCCGGGCCAGTGCTCCGGAGGCGGCCATCATGAGGTAGCGCAGGCTGCGCTCGATGTCGCCGGCCTGCTCGAAGCGCATCGCCAGCTCCGCTGCGATCGGACCGGCTTGCGCACCGTACGCCGCTTCCTCGCACAGGCCGATGCGGGCCTGCCATTCGGCAAGGCGACTTCGCGTCACCCGCTCGTGGGTGCCGTGCCAATACAGGGCGTGGAGAAATGCGAAGCCGGCCGCGACCGTGCCGTCCGGCCACGCGACCGGGGCGCGCGCGCGCAGAAATCGTCCTTGCTCGGCGAGCAGCGCACAACGATCCTCGACGCTGGCCACGTCGGACTGCAGTGCAGCCGCCACGGCGGCCGCCGAGAAGTCCGCACCGGCGACGGCGGCGGCCTCGACGAGGCGGCGATCGTCGGCGCTCAGGTTCTCGATCTGGTGATGCACGAGCTGGCGCAAGCTGTCTGGCAGGGCGCTGCCCAGATCGGTCACGTCCATCGTCAGCCGCCAGGCCGCGCCGTCGATCGCGAGGCTGCCGCGGCGCACCAGGTCGTCGGCGATGGCGACGATGAACAAGGCGTTGCCCTCGGTGCGCCGATGCAGAGAGGCGGCGAGGGCCTCGACGGCCAGGCCGGCGCCGAAGCGCGCTCTCAGGTAGGCGGCAACCGCGGGGACGTCGAGCAGGCCGAGCGCGAGCTCGCGCGCCTGGCCGCGCTGCAACAGGCGCAAGGCCAGCCCGTGCAGCGGCGAGTCGGCATGGCGCGCGTCCTCGGGACGAAAGCTCGCCACCAGCAACAGCCGCGCCGGCTCGCGCCGGCCGGCGATGAAGGACACCACGCCGAGGCTCGACGGATCGCTCCAGTGCAGGTCCTCGAGCCAGAGGACGATCGGCCGCTGCTCGGCCAGCACTTCGAGGGCATGCGCGATCTCGCGCAGCATGCCTTGGGCCGAGGTGGCCGGCTCCGTGCGCTGCACCACGGCCGCAAGGCCGGGCTGGGCGAGCCAGGGGAGTTGGGCGAGCCAGGTCGGCGCGTAGCGGGCGAGCACCTCGCGCAGGGGGCCGGCGCCGACCTGGCGGGTCAGGTTCTCGAGCGCTTCGAGGATCGGCAGGAAGGCGTCGCCGGTGCCGTATTGCTCAATGCATCGGCCCTGTGCCGCCCACTGCTCGTCGCCGCCGGCATGGCGATCGAGAAAGGCTTCGACCAGTGCGGTCTTGCCGATGCCGGCCTCGCCGGTGACAAACACTACCTGGCGCCTGCCTGCTGCCGCCGCGGCGAGGGCCGCGTCGAGGAAGGCGAGCTCGTCGCCCCGGGCCACCAGGCCGGCGCCGGCCGACGCGGGGTCGGTGCGCGCCACCGACGGAGTGGCTGCCTCGCCCTCGAGCGAGGCGACGAAGCGGAAGCCGAGGCCGTGCGCGGTGGCGATGTAGCGCGGCGCGGCGGCGTCATCGCCCAGGGCGACGCGCAGCTCGCGGATGGCGCGCGACAGCGCGGCGTCGGTCACCACGGTGCCGGCCCAGACGGTGTCGAACAGCTCGGCCTTGGTGGCCAGCCGGCCATGCCGCCGCAGCAACTCGACAAGCAGCGCAAAGGCCTTGCGCGTCACCGCGACGGGCTGGCCGTCGAGCAGCAGTCGGTGCTCGGCGACATCGACCTCGAACGGTCCGAACCGCCATCGCTGAACGTTGACCATGGGCGGAACGATTGAACCACACCTGCCTCGGGACGGCGCGCCTTGACCGCCGGGTCGTGGTCGGGCGCTCAGGGAAATCTCAGGAACAAATCAGGAACCCGTCAAGCCTCGGGGGCTCGTCGCGGCCAGCATCGAACGACGTTTCGAGGATCTCGCCATGTCGTGCACGACGCTCTTGTCTGATCCCTGGCCCGGTGGCCCGGGCCGCTTCCCGCGCTGCCCACCCGGGGGCAGAGAACCGGCGAGCGGCATCGGTCGTCGCCGAGCGCTCGGCACGATGGCGCTGCTGACGTTCGCCCTCACGGCCTGCGGCCCCGGCTCCATCGAGGAGTTCTTCTGCGACGACGCCTGCGCGGCCGACTACTTCGCCACCCGCACCGCCGTCGAAGTCTCGCCAACGCCCCAGGACGTGACGCCTGGTGCCACGCTGACGGCGAACATCGTCGTCGCGTTCGCGAACGTCCGTCCCCCCGACAGCAACACCCCGAACAACTACTACACGTACGCCCTGAAGTCGTTGACCCGGCGGGGCACCGACCAGGTCGGCGTCGCGACGGCCATCGCGATCCTGGACAGCCAGCCCTGCGCGCCCCTCGAGGTGCCTCCGCTCATCTACGACAAGGACATTCCCTTCACCTGCGTGCATGCGCGCCTCTCTGTCACGGCCGCCGCCGACATCACCAGCGTGCTGGACATCCCCATCGAAGCGCAAATGACCCGTTCGGACTATGTGCCGTCGACGCTCACGTTCAACACCAGCGTGCTCGCGTCGACCACCGACAGCGTCGTCTCGAGTTCCTTGCGATTGCGCTTCGTGTCCGGCTTCGACCTCGCGGTCGACACGACGTCCAAGCTCTTCGCGACGGGCGGAACGGTGCCGGTCAGCCTCACGCGCCTGGCGCCGTTCGCGGGCCCGGTCGACCTCAAGTTCTACCCGCTCACCAGCGATGTCGCCGCGAGCTTCGACACGACCGTGATCGCAGCCGGCTCGACCTCCGCACAGCTGCGCTTCGATCTGCCCGCCCACTACGCGGGCGGCGGCTTCGTGCCGTTGCGCATCACCGGCACCAACGGTGCGCTGACGGTGACCCGCGATTTCGTGCAGCGCATCGACCCCCTCTATCGCGTCACCCTGACACCGAAGGTGGTGACCCTGACCAGCCTGGCCCCGGTCGAAGTCGACGTCGCGATCGACTTCGACCCGGCGGCGCCGCTGCCGCCCGGCGGCGCGGGCCGGCTCGACCTGGAACTGGGATTCCTTCAGACCGGCGTCACCGGGACCTTCACGCCGCCGACGCCGCTGGTGGCTAACGGTTCTCCGGTGACGACCCTCCACACCAAGCTGACGCTGACCACCGTCGGCACGTTCGGCGGCCGCGACGACACGCTTGACGTGCGCGTGACCGCCAGCGATCTGCCGGCCGACGCCTCCGGCGTCAAGCCATTCGTGATCGCGCCGCTCGACCTCACGGTCACGCCCGGCCTGCTGTGGGATTTCGTCGCCAACGACGTCAGCTACGGCGTCACCCAGACCGATGCGATCGGGCTCGCGATGCAGTCCGACGACCGGCCCGCGATTGGCTGGCTCGAGGGCAACGGCATCGGCCGCCAGGTTTTCGTGAAGCGCTTCGACGGCACGACCTTCGTGCCGTCGCCGGCGGCTGCCAACGGGCTGCTGCCGATCAGCGGGGGTGCCATCGAGCAGGCGCGCATGGGGATGACGACTGGCGACGTCGCCCAGGTCGCGTTGACCTATCGCGTCGGCACCCAGAGCGGTGCCGGGCTCGCGCTCGCGAACGTCGGGACCGGCGCCGGCGCCACCTGGTCGCGCAGCGAGTATGTCGGGGCGGGCGCCGGCCAGCACATCCGCTCGCCGCGCATCGCGACCCGCGGCGATGCGATCGCCTTCGCGTACGTGATGGAGGAGGACGCGCCGGTCGACACGATGTCGCTCTTCGTGCGCTCGGCGCCGCTCGGCGGCCCGCCTGCGCCGCTGCCGGGGGCGCTGCCGGGTGGCGCGCTGAACGCGGTCGTCGACGGGCGCGTCCTGCCGGAATCGCCCTCGCTGGCGCAGCGCAGCGACGGCCAGCCCTGGGTCGCCTGGGTCGAGCAGCCGTCCGACCGGAACCTGGAAGCGGCGCTCTGGCTGCGCAGCTACGACGGTACCAACTGGGGCTTCGCGGTGAGCGCCCCGACGTCGCGTCCGACCGGCGAGGCGGCGAGCCTGCGCCCGCTGGTCGATGCACCCACCCAGCTGCTGGTCGAGCCCTCGGGCGCGGTGGTGGTCGCGTACCTGCAGGGCAATCCGGCCCGTCTCCGGGTGCTGCGCTACGACCCCGCCGGCCTGACCTGGACCGCACTCTCCAACACCGGCAACGGCGAAGGCTCGCTCAACCTCTCGACCAGCGAGCCGGCTCGCGACATGAGCCTCACTCGCGATGCCGCCGGGCGCCTCGTCATCGCCTGGACCGAAGGCCCCTTGGCGCCCCGCCTGGTGGCGAAGCGGCAGAAGGCCGACACCAGCTGGGAGCTGCTCGGCACCCCCATCGACGACACCGCGACGACACGCAGCCCCTTCATCGCCAGCGACAGAAACAGCCGCCTCTACGTCGAATGGACGCACTTCTTCCTCGGCGCCGATCTCTCTAGCCCCGCCCCGCGCGCCGCGATCGTGGTCGCGCGATGGATCTTCTGAGCCCGCGCGGCCGAACCTTCGAAAGAACTGCCATGACCTGCCGTCCCACCGCGCCTTCGATCGATCACCCGAAGCCGGGTCTGCACCATCGCGCGGGCCTCGCGCTGATCGCGCTCTTCGTCGCCTGCGGCCTGCCGGCCTGCGGCGGCAGCGGCGACGATCCGGCGCCGCCGAACGTCAGCACCACGATCGGCCCGGCCGGCGGCACGGCGCCCGGCCCGAACGGCGCGCAGGTCGCGGTGCCGGCCGGCGCACTCGCGCAACCGGTCGTCGTCAACGTCGCCCAGAGCGGCGCCGGTGCGCCGGCGCTGCCGGCCGGCAACGTCGCACTCGGCGCGATGTTCGCGTTGACGCCGCACGGCACCACCTTCGCCGCGCCGGCGACGGCGACGGTCCCATTTGACGCGAGCCAGCTCCCGGCCGGGACGACACCGGTCTTCATGAAAACCAACGCCGCCCAGAACGGCTGGGACGTGGTGCCCGGCGCCAGCGTCGCCGGCAGCACGATGACGGCGCCGATCGCGAGCTTCTCGTGGGTCGTGATTGTCATTCCCACGGTGCGACCCTTGATCAACGTCCAGCCGACGCCGCAGTCGGTGGTCGCGCCGGGTGTGGCGACTTTCTCGGTGGGAGTCTTCGCGCCGACCTCGTCCGGGCTTATCACGCTCCAATGGCGGCGCAACGGCGTCGACATCGCGGGGGCCACCGGATCGACCTACACCACGGGCCCGACCTCGGTCGCGGCCGACGACGGCGCGCTTTACAGCGTTGTCGCCACCAACCTCGCCGGCAGCGTCACGAGCGTCGATGCGCTGCTCGCCGTGACACCGGGCATCGTCGCGCCGGCGATCACGCAGCAACCGGCGAGCGTCGGGCCCATCGTCCCTGGTGCTGCGGCCACGTTCAGCGTCGTCGCGACGGGTACGGCGCCGACCTACGTCTGGCAACGCAGCGACAACGCGATGGCGCCGTTCGTGACCCTGGCCGGCGCGACCGGCCCGAGCTACACGCTTCCGGTGAGCTCGGTGGCCGACAACGGAGCGCGCTTCCAGGTCGTCGTCTCGAACGCCGCCGGCACGGTGACCTGCAGCATCGCGACCTTGACCGTCGCCGTGGCGGTGCCTCCTGCCGGCGGGGTCGGGAAGATCGCCGCCGGCGACGGCTTCTCGTTCGCCGCCACCGCGGCCGGCGTGCCGTATTCGTGGGGCAGCGACGGCGCGGCGACGCTCGGCAACGGCCCGGCAAGCAACAGCGTGCAGACGACGGCGACGCCGATGGGCACGCTCGCCAACGTGCGCTCCATGAGCGCCGGCAGCGGACACGGCGTGGCCGTGCTCGGCGACGGCACGGCCTGGGTCTGGGGCTACCGCGGCTACATCGATTGCGGCTTCGGCCAGACCTACGATCCGCCTGCGCAGATCGCCGGCGTCGCCGGCGTCACCGCGGCCAGCGCCGGCGCATTCCATACGCTGCTGCTCGCCAACGGCGTTGTCTACAGCCTGGGCTGCAACGACCAGGGCGAGCTGGGACGGCCCGGAACGATCGCGCCGATGACGCCGGCGACGGCGGTACCGGGGCTGCCGACAATCGTCGCCGTCGCCGCCGGCTCGGGCTATTCGCTCGCGCTCGACGGCAATGGCTTCGTCTGGGCCTGGGGCAAGGCCGGCGTGCGCGCCGATTTCTCGGCGCCCAGCGGAGCCATTCGCTCGACGCCGATGCAGATCACCGGGCTGAACGGTGTCGTCGCGATCGCCGCCGGCACCGACCACGCGCTCGCGCTGCGCAACAACGGCTTCGTCGCTGCCTGGGGCGCCAACGGCAGCGGCCAGCTTGGCGACGGCACGACGACCGCAAGCGGATTCGCCACGTCGACCTTGCTGACCCAGGGCATCACCGCCATCGCCGCCGGCCAGGCTACCTCGTTCGCGGTGCGCAGCGACGGTGCCGTCCTGTCCTGGGGCTCGAACAACTACGGCGTCCTCGGGGGCGGGCCGGCCACACCCTTCACGCGGGCCACTCCGGACCTGGTCGTCGGCCTGACCAATGCGACTGCGGTGGCCACCGGCACCGGCTTGCTGCATGCCGTGGCGCTGCGCAGTGACGGATCGGTCTGGGCCTGGGGCGCCAACAACTACGGCCAGCTCGGCGACGGCACGACTGTGGCGCGCCCGTCGCCCGTGCCGGTGACCGGCCTCAATCTCAACTGATGCCATGCGAACCATCTTCCTTCTTGTCGCGCTCGTTTTCGGAGGGCCGCACGCCATGTCCAACCCGGCATCGAGGCCGATCGAGATCAACGGCGCGCCACTGAACGAGGCCGGCCGCCAGGCATTGCGCAGCATCGAGGCGGTCATCGGCGACGTGCCCGCGGGGCGCTACTGGTATGACCCGGTCAGTGGCGGCGCCGGCGCCTGGGGAGGGCCGGCCAGTGCCTACATCGGCCCCGGCCTGGCCCTCGGCCCGCCGATGCCGGCGGCGGCCTCGGGTGGCGGAGACGGGCGGACCACCGGCGTCTTCATCAACGGCCGCGAGCTGCACCCGCTCGACGTTGCCGGCTTGCGCCGCTACGGCCCGGTCTACCCCGGTCGCTACTGGTGGGATCGATTCGGCAACGTCGGCCTGGAAGGTGGGCCGATGCTGTTCAACTTCTACGCGGTGCTGCAGCAGCAGTCCGCGGGCCCGGGAGGTTCGACCTACAAGCGCGGGTCGAGGTCCGGCGACAGCACCTATGTCGGCAAGGGTTGCGTCGTCATGCACGGGCGGCTGAGCGGGAGCGACGAGGGCAGCAAGTTCTCCTACTACGGCGGCTGCTGAGGCGAACCCCCAGTCTCAGCCGCGCAGAAGCCTGAGCGGCCTGACCTTCCCGCTGTCCGGGAACACCTCGCCGTCAAGGCTGCGCGACGCGATCTGCAGATGATCGGCGAGCACACCCTTGAGCACGGCGCGCAGGTCGGTCGTGATCTTCAGGTCGCGCCCTTCGTAACGCTGGCTCTTTGCAAGTCCGGGCCAGTCGGCGACGACGCGGCCGCCTTGCACCGCACCACCGAGAACGAAGGCGACGCCGCCGGTGCCGTGGTCGGTGCCGAGCGTGCCGTTGACCGCGACCTCGCGGCCGAACTCGCTGGCCACGACGACCACCGTGCGGCTCCATGCGCCACCGCTGGTCAGGCCGGTGCGCAATGCCGCGAGCCCGGCATCGAGCTGGCGCAGCGCACCGGCGAGCGGGCCGTTGGCGTTGGCCTGATTGGCGTGCGTGTCCCAGCCACCGATCTCGAGCACGGCCACCTGCGGGCCGTTGGGCTGGCCCAGGAACTCCGCGGCGCGCGTGGCGAGCGTGACGAAGGCGCCGGGTCGGACGCCGCCGCTCGCCGCCATGCCGTTCGCGGCCATGACCATCGCGCCGTCCTGCGTCGGTGGCGGCGTGTCGAGGTGCAGGCGACGCGCGCGCTCGAGCGCGGTGGCGAGAACGGGGTCGCCGGCATACATGCGCTCGAGTCGCGCCACCAGGTCGGCAGAAGGATCGGGCAGCGCCGAAGGTGCCCAGGTGTCGACGTCGGCGCGTCCGCGCAGCACCAGCGGCACCGTGGTGTTGAGGGCGATGCCCTTGTTGCCGCTCGCGGCCAGGGCGCGCCCGAGCCAGCCGGTCGAGATCTCGTAGGGCCGTACGCCGCCGCTTTCGAGCACCTGCTGCGCATCGAAGTGCGATCGCTCCCGATAGGGCAGGCCGACAGCGTGAACCAGCGCGGCCTCGCCACGACCGACCATGCCATGCAGCTCGACCAGGTTGGGGTTGAGCGAGAACGTGTTGTCGATCGCCAGGGCGGGCGCGCCGAACTGGACGAGCGGGCCGCGTGCCGCGGCGAAATCGGGATCGCCGATCGCCGGCGCTGCGCCCAGGCCGTCCATGCCGCCGCGCAGGATGACGAGGACGAAGCGGTTCGTCGCGGGTCCTGCCGCGCCGGCCAGGGTGAGCGTGGGCCACGCGGCCAGACTGCCCGTGACGGCGGCGGCCGCGCTGAAGAGGCGGCGGCGCAGCAGGCTTTGCGGCACTCCGCGCGGGCCGGGGTCGAGAGGGTCGAACGGCAAGCTCATGGCGGTGTCCTCGGTGCGGCTCAGCGGCGCTGGAATTCGGGAGCGAGCAGGAGCAGGGCGAGCGCCTGCGAACCGTCGGCCGCACGCTCGATCTGGCGCGCCGTCTCGGCGCCGAGCCGCGGGCCGAGACTTTCCGCGGCAAGGCGGCGCGCGTCGACGCTTCGGCCGGCGCGGTCGGCCACGCGGGTTGCCCATTCCACGCGCTTCCAGACTGCATCGGGGCCAAGCCAGTCTTCGGCGCGATCGCTCCATCCGGCCGGCGAGGGCGCGGCCATCGGCCGCTGGCCGAGCGCGACGATCGGATTCACGGGGTTGTCGATCGGCGCGCCGGCCGCACTCACCATGCGGGGGCGCTCGAACGGGCGGTCGCTGGTCGCCAGGATGCGTGCGGCCGAGACCACGAACTCCTCCGGCGTCTTCAGCTTGGCCGGCTCGGCGCTCCACGAGGCCTCGTGGCGGATCAGCTCGCGATAGACCTCGCCGAGCTGGCCGTCGCTCTTCAGGTACACGGCGGTCAGTCGATCGACGAGGGCCGGCGGCGGCTCGTCGGCGACGAAATGGCGCGCCAGCTTGGTCGAGACGAAGTGCGCGGTCGCCGGATGGCGGGCCAGGTCGTGCAGCACCTCGCGCAAGGCGTCGGGACCTTCGCCGTAGCTCTTGCCGAGCACGGTCTTCCTGCCCGGCTCGTGCCAGTTCGCGTCGAACAGCGATCCGCCGGCTATCGGATCGCGCGCGATCCGCCAGCCGGTCAGCACCGCGGCGAACGAGGTCACGTCGGCCTGCGTGTAGACGCCGGCGCGCGCACCCTCGGCGCCCAGCGTGTGCAGCTCGAGCACCTCGCGGGCGAGGTTCTCGTTGATGCCCGAGACGCGAGGGCCTTCTTCCATGCGGTTGGCGCGACGCGCTTCGAATGCGACAACGCGCGAGTGAGGTCCCGCCGAGAGCCAGTTGTCGAGGTAGCGCAGCATCGCCGGATGCGTGGTCGAGGCGACCAGCAAGGTCTCGAATCGGCCGGCGATGTTGGGCCGGATCGCGTCGCGCTCGAAGGCGCCGACCAGACCGCGCGTCGATCCCTTGATCAGCGAGACGGTGAAGTGATTGGCCCAGAACCATTGCAGCCGCTCGGCGAATGGCCGCTTTGTGACCGTCGCGGTGGCGAGGCGTGAACGCGCGTCGGCGAAGATGGTGTCGCGGTAGTGGCCTGCGAGCACTTGCTGCGCCGTCATGCCCGCCGGTGGATTCCTGGCGAGCTTTCGCTTCTCACGCTCGGCAGCCACCAGCTCGAGCGCCTGCCGCGTGTCGAGCAGGTCGGTGCCACGGGCGGTGTCGGCCGGACCGATCTGGGCGCTCAGCCAGCCTTGCGCATCGCCGCCGACGACGCCGAGGTTCGGCTCGCCGAGGCCGAAGCGATGCGCCGCGATCGCGGCATGCAACTGGGGTGAAAAGGCCATTCGCGGCTCCTCGAGGCGAGTCGCGATTGTCGAAGCTGCGCGTCAAGCGCAGGTGTTCACCACGTCAAGAAGTGTGTGCGTCAGCGCGCCAGCAGCCGGTCGATCGCCAGCACGTCGCTCGGCGTGAGCTGGCCGGACGCCTGACGCAGCCGCAGCGTCGCCAGCAGCACGTCGTAGCGGGCGCGGGCGAGATCGCGCCGGGTCTGGTAGAGCTGGCTTTGCGCGTTCAGCACGTCGACGTTGACGCGGATGCCGACGCGATAGCCGAGCTGCGTCGCCTCCAGCGCGAGCTGGCTCGACGCCTCCGCGGCCTCGAGTGCCTTCACTTGCGCTGCGCCGGAGAGCAGCGTGTAGTAGGCCTGCCTCGTGGTCTGCACGACGGTGCGGCGGGCTGCGTCGAGGTCGTTGCGTGAGCGCTCTTCGAGGACCAGGGTCTCCTTGATCCGGTTCTGGATCGAGCCGCCGGTGTAGAGCGGGATGTTGAGCTGCAAGCCGAGCGTGGCGTTCTGGCCCGGAATGCCGGTGTAGGCCGCGCCATGGCCCGTGCCGATCGAGGCCACCGCGTCGATGGTCGGCAGCCGCTGGGCCCGTGCCTTCTCGGTTTCCAGTTGTGCGACCTCGTAGGCCACCTGCGCGCGACGGACCGCGGGATGCTCGTCCGCGGCGTGCGAGACGTAGTCCTCGACGCTGGCCGTCGGTACCGGCAGCACGACCGGCACCGCCAGGTCCTTGGGCGCGACATTGGTCTTGCCGACCAGCTGGTCGAGCGCGATCCGCTTGGTCACGAGGTCATTGTCGGCGGCGATCTCCTGCGCCGTCGCGAGGTCGAAGCGGGCCTGCGCTTCGCGCGTGTCGGTGATGGTCGCAGTGCCGACCTCGAAGTTGCGCTTGGCCGAGGCCAGCTGCTCCGAAATGGCCGCCTTGTTGGCGCGCGTCGTCGTCAGCGTGTCCTGCGCGCCGAGGACATCGAAATAGGCCTGGCTGACGCGCAGCATCAGGTCCTGCTCGGCCGTGTCCAGGTCGGCCAGCGAGGAGATCAGCGAACGCTCCGACTGCGAGATAGTCGCCCGGTTCGCCTGGTTGAAGATCGGTTGCCGGCCCGAGATCGAGGCGCTGTTGGAGCTGCCGCCAAAGCTCGAACCGGTGCTCGGATTGAACTCGCTGCGCAAGGCGTTGCCGGAGAGCGAGGCGCTCGGCCGCATCAGCGCGCGCGTCTGCTCGACCCGATAGGTCGCCGATTCGTACAGCGAGCGGGCCGAGAGGTAGGTCGCGTCGTAGGCATGCGCCGCGTCGTAGAGCTCGAGCAGCGATTGGGCCGGCGCGACTGAAGGCGCGAGCGCCGCAAAAGCGGCAGCGGCAACGACGAGGAGCCGGGGTCGGAGGCGCGGGCTGGGCATGAAGGTTCCCTGGAAGAGTTCTTTTTTCAGTAGCGCGGCACGGCCGCATCGACCTCGACGGACCACGCGTCGATGCCGCCGGCGAGGTTATAGGCGGTGTCGAAGCCGGCGCGCTCGAGAAATGCGACGACTTGCGCGCTGCGGGCACCGTGATGGCAGATACAGACGACAGGCTGCGCCGGATCCAGCTCGCCCATGCGGTCGGGAACGCTGCGCATCGGCATGAACAGCGCCTTGGCTTCGGCGACGTCGATCGACGCCAGGGCCACTTCCCAAGGCTCGCGAACGTCGAGAAATACGACCGGCGGCGCACCGGGCGCCTGCGAGGTGGCAAGCGCCAGCACGGCGGGCCCGCTCAACTGCTTCATCGTCAGAACGTGAAGCGGCTCGGCTCGCCGAAGCCGACCAGCCGCGGCGCCACCGCATCGAACAGCTCCACCGTGGCAAATCCCGATTCGCCGCTCCTCCCGCTTGCGGAAGAGGACTGCGGCGATGGCGGAAGCGAGGGCCCGCGCGTGATCAACACGGCGCGCATGACCGGCAACTGGCCGACGAACGCCGTCAGCCGGCCGCCCGGCTTGAGCTGTCCGAGCAAGGCGCGCGGCACTTCCGCCACCGAGCCGGACAGTACGATCACGTCGAACGGGCCGTCGACCGGCGGCGCCTGCGAGGCGTCGGCCGCGAGCACGGTCGCATTCAGTATCCAGGCGCGCTTCAAGTTCTCGGCGGCGAATCGGGCCAGCTCCGGAACGATCTCGATCGAGGTCACGTGCTGGGCCTTGTGGGCGAGCAGCGCGGCCATGTAGCCGGAACCGGCGCCGACTTCGAGCACGCGCTCGTGCCGCTGCACGGCCAGCTCCTGGAGCAAACGCGCCTCGACCTTGGGCGCAAGCATCGACTGCCCTTGCGGCAAGGGCACTTCGGTGTCGACGAAAGCCATCGATCGATAGGCCGCGGGAAGGAAATCCTCGCGCTTGACGACCGAGAGCAGCGAGAGGACGGCGTCGTCCAGCACTTCCCAGGTGCGGATCTGCTGCTCGATCATGTTGAAGCGGGCTTGTTCGATGTTCATGGCGGGCTCGTGACGGCAAGAGGACGCAGGACCGGGGCAGGGCGCTTGAAGACTTTGCGCATCACCCAGCGCGAGAGATCGTCGAGATAGCAGTAGACGACCGGAACGACGACGAGGGTCAGCAACGACGAGGTGATGACGCCGCCGATCACCGCCTGGCCCATCGGCGCGCGTTGCTCCGAGCCTTCGGAGAGGGCGAAGGCGAGCGGCACCATGCCGAAGACCATGGCAAGCGTCGTCATCAGGATCGGGCGCAGACGCACCTCGGCAGCGTAGAGCAGGGCGGCCTCGCGTTCCATCGGTTCGCCGTGCGCATTTCGTCCACCCCCTTCGGCACCGACCTCGCCGACGCCTTCGGCGACGGCTGCGCCCGAAATTGGAACGCGGACTTCGCCGCGTTGCGCCCGGATCGCGAAGTCGATCAGCAGGATCGCGTTCTTGGTCACCAGCCCCA
>JBDTNU010000052.1:0-14979 GCA_039933535.1 Caldimonas sp.
TCGGTCACGCCGGAAACGACGCAGGTCTTCTTGATCTTCTTGCCCAGCGCCATCACGGTCGCGAGCACGTCCTTGGCGGTCTTTGCGCCGCGCACGACCTCGAGCAGCTTCATCACGTTGGCAGGGCTGAAGAAGTGCATGCCGACCACGTCCTGCGGCCGCTTGGTGAACGAGGCGATCTTGTCGACGTCGAGCGTCGAGGTGTTGCTGGCGAGGATGGCGCCCGGCTTCATCACCTCGTCGAGGGTGCGGAACACCTGCTGCTTCACGCCCATGTCCTCGAACACGGCTTCGATGACGAGGTCGGCGTCCTTCAGGTCGTCGTACTTGAGCGTCGTGCCCAGGAGCGCCATGCGCTCGTCGAGCTTGTCCTGCTTGAGCTTGCCCTTCTTGACCTGCGCTTCGTAGTTCTTGCGCATGATGCCGACGCCCTTGTCGAGCGCTTCCTGCTTCATCTCGAGCATCACCACCGGGATGCCGGCGTTGAGGAAGTTCATGGCGATGCCGCCGCCCATCGTGCCGGCGCCGATCACCGCGACCTTCTCGATCTTGCGCAGCGGCGTATCGGCCGGCACGTCGGCGATCTTGCTGGACGCGCGCTCGGCCATGAAGACGTGGCGCAGCGCCTTCGATTCGGGCGTGACCATCAACGCCATGAAGATCTCGCGCTCGAGCTTCATCCCGTCGTCGAACTTCATCGTCGTCGATGCGGCAACGGCGTCGATGCACTTCAGCGGCGCCGGGAAATTGCGCGACATCGCGCCCACCGTGTTCCGCGCGAACTGGAAGTACGCGTCGGCGTTCGGGTACTCGACCTTGAGGTTGCGCACCAGCGGCAGCGGACGTGCGTCGGCCTTCTCGCGCGCATAGGCGACCGCGGCGTCGACGACGTCGCCTTCAGCGATCTTGTCGAACAGTTTTTGTCCGGGCTGCTTCGCCAGCAGCTCGCTTTTCACCGGCTCGCCGCCGACGATCATGTTGAGCGCGGTCTCGACGCCGAGCACGCGCGGCAGTCGCTGGGTTCCGCCGGCGCCGGGAATGAGTCCGATCTTCACTTCCGGCAGCGCGATCTGCGCACCCGGCGCCGCGACCCGGTAGTGGCAGCCGAGCGCGAGCTCGAGCCCGCCGCCCATCGCCACGCTGTGCACCGCGGCGACGGTCGGCTTGGTGCTCGCTTCGAGCGCCGCGATCAGCGAAAGCAGGTTCGGCTCGGCGATCGATTTCGGCGAGCCGAACTCGCGGATGTCGGCGCCACCGGAGAAAGCCTTGCCGGCGCCGGTGATGACGATCGCCTTGACTGCTGCGTCGGCGAGCGCCTTGTCGAGCCCGTCAGCGATACCGACGCGGGTGTCGTAACCGAGGCCGTTGACCGGCGGGTTGTCCAGGCTGATGACGGCGACGTCGCCGCGGATTTCGTAGTTGGCGCTCATGGGCTTGCCCCTCGCGTTGAAGCTCCGGCGACACGCCGGAAAGGAAAAAGAACGTTCGTTCGATTCTAGGTCGCGAGCCCGCAAAGTCGTTGTCCCAGCGGCGACAACCGGGGCTTCGCCGGACCCGCGGCGAGGATCAGACCTCGAGCCATTCCTTGCGGACCTCGGCGTCGGCTCGCAGCGCCGAAGGCGTTCCCTCGAAGACGATTGCGCCATGCCCCATCACGTAGCAACGCTCCGAGATCTCGAGGGCGATGGTGAGCTTCTGCTCGACCAGCAGCACCGAGACGCCACGGCTCTTCAAGGTCTTCAGGTACTCGGCGACGAGCTCCACGATCTTCGGCGCCAGTCCCTCGGTCGGCTCGTCGATCATGATGAGATCCGGGTCGCCCATCAGCGTGCGGCAGAGCGTCAGCATCTGCTGCTCGCCGCCTGAAAGCACGCCAGCCTCCGTGTGCTCGCGCTCCTTCAGTCGAGGAAAGATGTTGTACATGTCGGCGTAGGTCCAGCGTGGCGCCTTCTTGCCGCGCTTCTCGCCAAGCAGCAGGTTCTGGTGCACCGTGAGCTTGGGAAAGATGTCCCGGTTTTCCGGCACGTAGCCGATCCCGCAATGGGCGATCTCGAAGGCCTTCTTGCCGAGAATCTCCTGCTCGCGCCAGCGGATCGAGCCTTCGCCGTGCACCAGGCCCATGATCGTCTTCACCGTCGTCGAGCGCCCCGAGCCGTTGCGCCCGAGCAGGGCGACGATCTCGCCCTCGCCCACCGCCATGTCGACGCCGTGCAGGATGTGGCTCTTGCCGTAGTACGCGTGCAGGTTCGAGAGCTTGAGCATGGCGGTCAGGCGCCGTGGCTCGCGGTCGCGGCCTCGGCGTGGACGGAGCCGAGATAGGCCTCCTGGACGCGCGCGTTGGCGCGCACCTTTTCGGGCACGTCGAAAGCGATCACCTCGCCGTAGACGAGGACGGCGATCTTGTCCGCCAGGCCGAACACGACGCCCATGTCGTGCTCCACGGTGAGCAGGGTCTTGCCGACGGTGACTTCGCGGATCAGCTCGATGAAGCGCGTCGTCTCGCTCTTGCTCATGCCGGCGGTCGGCTCGTCGAGCAGGACCACGCTGGCGCCACCGGCGATCGTGATCCCGATCTCGAGCGCACGCTGCTCGGCGTAAGTGAGGTTCATCGCCAGCGTGTCACGCTTGCCCTCGAGGCGGATCATGCGCATGAGCTCTTCAGCCCGTGCGTTGGCGTCCTTCAGGTCGGCGAGGAACTTCCAGAACGCATAGCGATAGCCCATCGCCCAGAGCAGGCCGCAGCGCAGGTTCTCGAATACCGAGAGGCGCCCGAAGATGTTCGTGATCTGGAAGCTGCGTGCGAGGCCGAGCCGGTTGATCTTGTAAGGCAGCAGGCCGTCGATGCGCTGGCCGTTGAGCAGGATCTCGCCGCTCGTCGGGCCGAAGCGGCCGCTGATGAGATTGAAGAGGGTCGACTTGCCGGCGCCGTTCGGGCCGATGATGGCGACACGCTCGCCCGGCGCCACCGCCAGGTCGCAGCCGCGGATGATCTCGGTCTTGCCGAACGACTTGCGAAGGCCCTTCAGCTCGACCGCGGGCACCGTCGAGCTCATGACGGCTCCTTGAAGGTCATGGTCGCCTCGATCTCTTCCTGCACGGTGCCCCAGACCTTGGCGAAGCGCCTGCGCACCGCCTCGAAGGCGGCGAAGCCGACAAGGCCGACGAGCACCGCGGCCAGCCAGGGCATGACGGTCGCGCTGTCTAGCGTCATGCCGAGGTAGCGCACCGACGTCTCGCCGACCGAGGCGAACTGGCGCGCGTAGATCATCTCGATCAGCGCGGCGAAGCCGGCGAGCATGACCAGCGCCGTCACGGCCAGCAGCACATACCAGCGCCAGAGCCGATGCAGCTTCTTGTGCGCCGCGACACGCAGATTCATCATGAGCAGGCTGGCGATGCCGCCGGGCGCGTACATCACCATGAACATGAAGATCAGGCCAAGGTAGAGCTGCCACGCCTTGGTCACCTCGGAGAACAGGGCGAAGCCCACGACCATCAGGATCGCGCCGATGATCGGTCCGAAGAAGAAGGTCGCACCACCCAGGAAGGTGAACAGGAGGTAGGCGCCGGAGCGCCCGGCGCCGACGACGTCGGGCGTGGCGATCTCGAAGTGCACGGCATACATGCCGCCGGCGATGCCGGCGAAGAACCCGGCGATCACGAAGGAGAGGTAGCGCACGCGTTGCGTGCTGTAGCCGACGAACTCGACCCGCTCGGGGTTGTCGCGTACGGCATTGAGCATGCGTCCGAGCGGGGTCCGCGTGAAAGCGAACATCGCCGCCGTGCAGACGAAGGTGTAGATCGCGATCAGGTAGTAGACCTGGATCTGCGGGCCATAGGTGATGCCGAGGAACGGCGGTCCCGAGGTGCGATTGACGGCGACGCCACCTTCGCCGCCGAAGAACTCGGGAACGATCAGCACCATCGGCGCCACCAGCTCACCGATGCCCAGGGTGATCATCGCGAATGGCGTCCCGGCCTTCTTGGTCGTCACATAGCCGAGCAGTGCCGCGAAGAACATGCCGGCGAATCCGCCGACCAGCGGCACCAGGCTCATCGGAATCGGAAACGAGCGATCGGCGATGCCGAGCATGGCATGCACGGTCACGAAGGTGCCGAGTCCGGTGTAGACCGCGTGACCGAAGCTCAACATGCCGCCCTGGCCGAGCAGCATGTTGTAAGAGAGGCAGGCGACGATGCCGATGCCGATCTGCGTCAGCACCGATCGCTCGAGATTGCTCGGCATCACGAGCGGAACCAGAAGCAGAACCAGTGCGTAGGCGGTCCACACCAAAAGCCGACCGCGCCCGATCGGACGCGCGCCGGAACGGCGTGTGGCCAGCGCCGGTGCGGTGTCCATTCAGCCCTCGCGCGTCCCGAGCAGCCCCTTGGGGCGGAAGATCAGGATCAGCACCAGGAACAGGTACGGCAGGATCGGCGCGACCTGGGCGATCGTCAGCTTGAACAGCGAGAAATCGACGAGGCCCGGCGCGACAGTCATGTTCAGCCCTCGCGCAAGACTGAGAAGCGAGGCATCGGAGCCGACCGCGAAGGTCTGAACGACGCCGATCAGGAGCGAGGCGACGAACGCGCCGGCGAGCGAACCCATCCCGCCGACGACAACCACCACGAAGATCACCGAGCCGACCGCCGCAGCCATCCCGGGCTCGGTTACGAAAGTGATGCCGCCGATGATGCCGCCCAGGCCCGCGAGCGCGGTACCGGCGCCGAAGACGAGCATCAAGACACGCGGCACGTTGTGGCCGAGGGCCTCCACCATCTCCGGATGCGTGAGGGCGCTCTGGATGACGAGGCCGACGCGCGTGCGCGTCAGCAGCAGCCAGAGGGCGAGCAGCATGACCAGGGCGATCACCATCATGAAGGCGCGCGTCGCCGGAAATTGCGAACAGGCGATATGAACGGCAGGGTCGGTCGCGGCGCACATCGCCGCCGGTGCGGCCCCGGCCACGAAATGGAGGCCCGACAACGACGAATTGACGATCGTGAAGGCCGATCCGCGTAACGATTCGGGCGGCAGGAACTCGAGGCCGATGCGGCCCCATGTCAGGATGACGAGCTCGAAGATGACGAACGACAGGCCGAAAGTGATGAGCAGTTCCGGAACGTGGCCGAACTTGTGCACGCGGCGCAGGCAGACCCGCTCGAACAACGCGCCGAGCGCGCCGACGACGAGGGGAGCCACGATCAGGCCCGGCCAGAAGCCGGTGAATCGCGCGATCGTGTAGGCGATGTAGGCGCCGAGCATGTAGAAGCTCGCATGCGCGAAGTTGAGCACCCCCATCATGCTGAAGATGAGGGTCAGCCCCGAGCTCAGCATGAAGAGCAACAGCCCGTAGCTCAGGCCGTTGAGCATCGAAATGGTGAAGAACTCCATCGTTCCCGTCGTGTCCTGCCCCAAAACAATCGAGGCCCGAGTCGCGTGCGCTCGGGCCTCGATTCAGGAACGAGAGACTATCAGGACGCGTTAGGACGCTTCATCTGGCAGCTCGTCGGCGTGCTGGCGACGTAGCTCGGGAATTCCTCGACCTGCCCGAAGGTCATTCCCGTGTTCTCGACGCTGTATGGGTGCTTGGCGTCGGTCTTCTGCCAGACGCTGATATAGAGCGGCTGCTGCAATTGATGGTCGGTCTTCCGCATCTCGACATCGCCGCCGAGTTCGCTCTTCCACTTCAGGCCTTCCATCGCGAAGGCCACCTTGACCGGGTCGGTGGACTTGGCCTTCGCCATCGCATTCGACAACGCCTCCAGCATGCGGATGATCGAACCCGTGTAGAAGTCGTCGTTGTACTTCGCCTTGAACGCGTAGACGTCCTTGTCGTAGGCGCCGCCCATGAGCGCACCCCCGGCATAGGCGATGACGAAGACCTTGCCGGCGCCGTTTGTGCCCAGCGCCGTCGGCGTGCCGGTGACACCGGCGTAATAGGTGAAGAACTTGCCGCTATAGCCGGCCTCGACTGCGGCCTTGATCAAGAGCGACAGATCGGTGCCCCAGTTGCCCGTGATCACCGCGTCGGCGCCAGAGGCCTTGATCTTGGCGATGTAGGGCGAGAAGTCGCGAACCGATCCGATCGGATGCAGGTCTTCGCCGACGATCTCGATGTCGGGGCGCTTGCGCTTCAGGTCTTCCTTCGCATACTTGGCGACCTGCACGCCGTGGGAGTAGTTCTGGCCGAGGATGTAGACCTTGTGGATGTCCTTCTGGTCTTTCATGAAGCTGGACAACGCCTCCATCTTCATCGTCGTGTCGGCGTCGAAGCGGAAGTGCCAGAAGCTGCACTTGCTGTTGGTGAGGTCCGGGTCGACCGCGGCCTCGTTCAGGTACACGACTTCTTTGCCCGGATTGCGCTCGTTGTACTTGTTGATCGCATCGACGAGCGCCAGGGCGACGCCGGAGCCGTTGCCCTGGATGATGTAGCGATTGCCTTGATCGGTGGCGAGCTTCAGCGCGTTCAGCGATTCGGCCGGCGAGACCTTGTTGTCAAAGCCGGTGATCTCGAATTTCACGCCGGCCGGGTTGTCGGCGTTGAACTTGTCGACGAAGAACTTCCAGCTGTTGAGCTGGTTCGTGCCGACGGGACCGAACGGGCCTGACAACGGATCGATCCATGCGAGCTTGACCACCTGGCCTTGCAGGGGCTTGGGGGCGGACTTGGTCTGCGCGACTGCAAAGCCGGCCGAGGTGGCCAGCAAGGCGCCGGCGCACAGCGCGACTGCGCGCTGGGCAAGGCGGGTATTCCAGGAAGTCATGTTTGTCTCCAGCGGGTGCAAAGTGATCCGCTCGGAAGGTAACGGAAGTGGCGCGCGCGCGGTTACAGGGACTACCCCGAAGCAGTGTCACGCAGGGGACAGCCGGTGCCGCACGTGCATCAAGGCCTTGCCTGCGGGCGCCCCCGCGCCCCTGACTACACTCGCGCCGATGGAACTTGCTCGCCGATGAAACTCCTCTTCGACTTTCTGCCGATCGTCCTGTTCTTCGGCAGCTTCATGCTTGCCAACGCCCACGCCGATGCGGCGGCCCGCTTCGCCACCGATCACCTAGGCTTCGCGGTCTCGGGCGGCGTGGTCGGACCGGGCGAAGCACCGGTGCTTCTGGCCACCATCGTCGTCATCGTCGCGACGCTGCTGCAGATCGCGTTCCTGCTCGTGAGCCGGCGCAAGGTCGACACGATGCTGTGGATCACCTTCGCGCTGGTCACCGTGCTAGGCGGTGCCACGGTCTGGTTTCACAACCCGACCTTCATCAAGTGGAAGCCAAGTGCGCTGTACTGGGCGATGGCGCTGGTGTTCCTGGTGAGCCAGACGGTGTTCGGCAAGAACCTGCTGCAGTCGCTGGTGGGCGCGCAGCTGCAACTTCCTCGCGCGGTCTGGAAGCGCCTCAACCTCGCGTGGATCGCTTTTTTCGCGGTGATGGGCGTCGTCAATCTCTACGTCGCCTACAACTTCTCGACCTCGACCTGGGTCAGCTTCAAGGCATTCGGACTCACCGCCCTGATGCTGGTCTTCATGCTCGTGCAGGGCGTCTACGTGGCTCGTCACGTCGAGCCCGAGGAAGAGGCCGTGCCGGCAGAGCGGGAGGCGCGATGAGCGTTGCCGCGAACGACATCGAGATGGCGCTGGTCGCTGCGCTGGCCCCGACTTCCCTCGAGGTGCAGGACGACAGCCATCTTCATGCCGGACACGCCGGTGCTCGCGAGGGGCGGCACTTCAGCGTCAACATCGTCAGCGCCCGCTTCCAGGGCCTGAGCCGGGTCGCTCGGCATCGCCTCGTATATGATGCCTTGCACTCCTTGATGCCGCGCGGGATTCACGCCCTGGCCATCGACGCCCGAGTCCCGGACCAAACCTGATCCTCTCCGCGCGAACTGTCGCGCGAGCCCGCACCGAGCCGGGCCTCCCTTCCAACCCCGTCAAGCCCGAAAGGCTCCCGTTCATGATGAAGATGCGATTCATTGCCGCCAGCGTCGCGCTGGCCGCCGTCACTGGCGCCGGCCTCGTGCCGTTCGCCGCCCTTGCCCAGAACGTCGCCGTGGTCAACGGCAAGCCCGTGCCCAAGGCGCGGGTCGATGCCATCATCAGCCAGGTGCAGAAGCAGGCTGCGGCGCGCAACCAGCAACTGCCGCCCGATCTCGACAAGCTGGTCAGGGACAAGGTCGTGACCGACGAGATCCTGACGCAGGAAGCCGAGCGGCGCGGCCTGGCCGCCTCTGCCGACTTCAAGCAGCAGATGGACATCGCGCGCCAGAGCATCCTGATCGGGCTGCTCTCCGCCGACGTCGACAAGAAGACCACGGTCAGCGACGCCGACATTCAAAAGGAATACGACAAGTTCAAGGCGCAGTCGAGCGGCACGGAATACCACGTGCGCCACATCCTGGTCGAGAAGGAGGACGAAGCCAAGGCGATCGTCGCCCAGCTCAAGGCCGGCGCCAAGTTCGAGGACCTCGCGAAGAAGAATTCGAAGGATCCGGGCTCGGCCGAGAAAGGCGGCGACCTCGACTTCGCCGGCCCGTCGTCGTATGTGCCCGAGTTCTCGCAGGCGATGATCAAGCTGAAGAAGGGCGAATACACCGACGTGCCGGTGAAGAGCCAGTTCGGCTATCACATCATCAAGCTCGAGGACACGCGCGAAGCCAAGTTCCCGCCCCTCGCCGACGTGAAGACGCAAATCCAGCAGCGTCTTGCGCAACAAAAGGCCACCGAGTTCCGCGACGAGCTGAAGGCCAAGGCGAAGACGGACTACAAGTTCACGAACTGACGCGCGGCCCGGGCGCGCGATCGCCCGGCTAGGTGCTGATGCGGCCCGCTTCCATGCGCAACTGCTGGTCGCAGCGCGCGGCGATCGTGTCGTCGTGGGTGACCAGCACGAGCGTCGTGCCGGCCTCGCGGTTCAGCTCGAACATCAGCGCCATCACCGTTTCGCCGGTCGCGAAATCGAGGCTGCCGGTCGGCTCGTCGGCCAGCAGCAACGCTGG
Organism: Caldimonas sp.; assembly: GCA_039933535.1. Taxonomy (GTDB): domain Bacteria; phylum Pseudomonadota; class Gammaproteobacteria; order Burkholderiales; family Burkholderiaceae_C; genus Schlegelella_A. The sequence goes on from JBDTNU010000052.1 coordinate 8,994, forward strand.
CTTGACGACGAAGGCGCGGGCGAGCGCGACGCGCTGTTGCTCGCCACCGGAGAGCACGCGCGGGTAGTGACGCAGCCGCTCGCCCAGGCCCACGCGCTTGAGCATCTCGGTCGCCTGCGCACGGGCGTCCGAACGGCCCTGCAGCTCGAGCGGCAGCATCACGTTCTCGAGCGCATTCAGGTTGCCGAGCAGCTGGAAGCTCTGGAACACGAAGCCGAGCTTTTCGGCACGGACCGCGGCGCGGGCATCCTCGTCGATCGCGAACAGGTCGATGCCCGCCAGCCGCACCGTGCCTTCGCTCGGCGTGTCGAGTCCGGCAATGATCGACAGCAGCGTGCTCTTGCCCGAGCCGGAAGCGCCGACGATCGCCACCGAGCGCTCCGGCATCAGGGTGAAAGCGATGTCGTGGAGAATCGTCAGCGTGCCGGTCGAGTCCTGAACGCGCTTGGTCAGGCGCTCGACGGCGATGATGGGTTCGGACATGGATGAATCGAAGGCCTGCTCGTGATATTGCGTCGCCGTTGGCTGGCGCACTGTAGCGCGGGCCTCGCCGCAAGCGCGCTGTTCGTTGCGATGCCCTCACCTGGCGCCGTCGGCACGAAGGCGCAGGCAGTCCTCGTCGTCGGTGACAGCCTCTCGGCCGAATACGGTCTGCAGCGCGGCAGCGGCTGGGTCGCCTTGATGAGCGAGCGCATGGCCCGCGAGCATCCGGGAGCGACCGTGATCAACGCCAGCATCAGCGGCGACACGACTTCCGGTGGTCTGGCGCGACTGCCGGCGCTCTTGCGCCAGCATCGTCCGACCCTGGTCATCCTCGAGCTCGGCGGCAACGATGCGCTGCGCGGCCTGCCGATCGATGCGACGCGCGGCAACCTTGTCGAGATGGCGCGGCTGGCCAAGGCTTCCGGCGCCAAGGTGTTGATCCTCGGCATGCAACTGCCGCCGAACTACGGGCGCAGCTACGGCGAAAAGTTCGCCGCGCTGTTCGCAGAGGTGGCACACAGTCAGGGGGCGGCCCTGGTGCCCTTCATGCTGAAGGGCGTTGCAGACGGCCCTCAAGCCGATGCGATGTTCCAGGCCGACCGCATCCACCCCCTGGCCAGCGCGCATCCGATCATCCTCGGCAACGTCTGGCCGGTGCTCGAGCCCTTGCTCAAGTAGGACCGGCCCGCGCGCAGGGAGGCAAGCCCTCAGCGCTGCCTCTCGTTCGGGTCGCGTTTGTCGTCGCGCTTGTCTTCGCGGCGCGGAGCTTCGGGCTTGCCGACGCGCTGCTCTGGCGCGGTGCGAACCGGCTCGGGACGCACCGGCGCGACCGCCGCCGGCGCGACCGGGGCGGCCACCGGTGCGACCGCGCGAGGCGGCTCTGGTGCGCGCGTTGTCGGCGCCACGTTGCGCGGCGCTTCGACCGCACGGGGCGCTTCGATGTTGCGCGGCGGCGGCCGCGGCCTCTCGAGGTTGCGCGGCGGCTCGACAGCGCGAGCGGGCGGTGCGGCGTTGACGGGCGGCGCGACGTTGACGGCAGGCGGCGCGACCGGTGTCGGACGGCCCGGAGCTCGCGTTTCTTCCGGCCCGCCGCGCCGAGGCGGGCGTTCCCGGTCTTGCGTTGCAGGCGCGGCACCGACCGACGGTGTCGCGATTGCGGCCGGTGCGGGAGTCACTGCGGGCGCTGCACCGCCTGGCCGAATCGGCTCGACCGCTTGCGGCGCGCGCTGCACCGGCGGCATGCCCGGGCGCAGTCCGGGCGCTTCTGGGCCGGGCTCCCGGCCGACGCCGCCTCGAAACGCCGGGCGCTCGATCGCCGTCGGGTTGGGTCGGACGACCTGACCCGGACGGGCAAGCTCGGGACGCGGCACGTCTGGGCGATTCGCGTCGGGACGCGCGCCACCTGGAGTCGGTACCGCTTGCACCGGTTGCCCTGCCGGCGGCGACATGACCGGCCGCCCTGGCCCAGCGCCAGTAGGCGGCGTGCCACGCGGCGGGCCACCGGCAACCGGCGGCGAACCGGGCGTTGGCCGTCCGGCAAACACGCCAGGCGCGCGACCTTCGAACGGCGGACGGATGGCGGCCCGAGCCTCCGGCGCCTTGGCCGGCGCAGGCGGCGTCGCGACCGGCGCGGCGGTCATGACCGGGCCGGGCCGCGGGTCGGCGATCAGGGCGCGGAACTGCGGGTTGCCGCGGAATTGCGCAGCCGCCGGGCCGACTTGCTGCCGGCTCGTCAGCACGCTTGCAGGGACGATCGTCACTGCGTTCGGAAACCTGCGATTCGCGAAGTCGCGTCGATCGGCAGCGCCGTTCGTGTTGTTGACGATGGCCGTGATGCTGGTGACGTTGGTGACGTTCGTGATGTTGACCTCGCGCACGTAGCGCGGGCTCGTGCGATAGCTCGGCACGTAGACCTCGCGCGGTGCGAGCGGGAACCAGCCGACCGGCGGGCCGCCGCCGCCGATCGTGACCGAGACGCTGGCGCGCGGGCCGCCCATCCACGCCACCAGTGCCGGCGCATAGACCGGACGCGCAACGTAAGTGCCCGGCGACCAGCTCCAGACGTCGCGGCGATTGACCCAGCGACCGTAGTGAAAAGGTGCGAAGCCCCAGGGCGCATCGTCGACCCAGGTCCACCCCCACGGCCGCACCCATGCCCAGTGGCCGCTGCTGTAGGGCGCCCAGCCGACGGCGACATTCCGCGGCGTCCAGACCGGCCCGTAGTCGGGCGTCTGCTCCCAGGCGCCATAGCGGTCGAGGTCTTCGGCGCCGGTCATTTCGGGCGACACGTAGCGCGTCGCGACCGGCCGGTCGACGGTGCGATCGCGATCGTCGTTCCAAGAGGCGAACGCGTCATGCGCCGGCTCGACCATGTTGTACTGGGGCGCACCACCGGCATCGAGCCAGAACTGCGCGTGCTGTCCGGTCGTCAGCGGCAGGGCGCTGTTGCGCCCCTCGAAGATCGCCTGGCCGTTGTAGACGGTGAGGTCGCTGGCCTGCTCGAAGTGGTCGAAGCGATAGCGACCGACGGTCTGGGCGCGAAAGCTCCCTTCGTCGGTCTCGAGCACGAATTCGGCGACCGACTGGGCGTTGCGCAAGCGCGCCGCGACGCTGCCCGAATGCAGGTGGACGAGATAACGGCTGTCGTCGAGCTGGACGATCTCGAGCTCGGTGGCCGAATCGAGGCGCAGGCTCGTCGAGCCCAGCGTGACTTCGGCACGAGCGTCATTGTCGGTTGCGATGCGATCGCCGGTCGTCAGCGGCCGGTTGCGATCGACGGTCACCCATTCGTTGGTTTCGGGGGCGAACAGCCAGACCTGCCCATTCAGGTCGCTCAGCCTCGCCACGCGGTCGGGCGGGTCGGCTTCCGCCGTCTGCGCATGTGCATGCAGGGCGACGCCGAGGCAAAGCAATGCGCCGAGCGCAACGATGATCAACCGGCCCCAGGACCGACTTGCCTGGACGCTCGCGCGATTTGTTCTGGTCATGATTCGAGCTCCCTGGTGCCGCAAGACGCTCGCAATCCTGGCTGCGAACGCTGTGCGTGCGGGTTCAACGTCCGATCCTCGCCTTCAGCCGACGCAGGCTCCTGTCGGACACGTTCCTTTACATCCTGTGCACTGTGCCCGGGACCGTGCGGCAAGGGCAATGCCCGCGTCAATCGTCGGCTTCCGGATCGAGGTCGGGAAACATGACGCTGGTGAAGCCGAAGCGGCTGAAGTCGCGAATCCGCATCGGATACAGCTTGCCGATCAGGTGGTCGCACTCGTGTTGCACGACGCGTGCGTGAAAGCCCTCGGCCTCGCGCTCGATCTCACCACCGTCGAGATCGAAGCCGCGGTAGACGATCCGGGAAAAGCGCGGCACGAGGCCGCGCATCCCCGGCACCGAAAGGCATCCTTCCCAGCCGTCTTCTTCGGCCTCGCCGATCGGCTCGATGGTCGGATTGAGCAGCACCGTCTCGGGCACCGGAGGCGCATCGGGATAGCGGGCGTTGTTCCTGAAGCCGAAGATGACCAGCGCGAGATCGACGCCGACCTGCGGCGCCGCAAGGCCGGCACCATTGACCGAATGCATCGTCTCGAACATGTCGTCGACGAGCGCGCGCAGCTCGGGCGTGCCGAATCGATCGATGGGCTGCGCCACCCGCAGCAGCCGTGAATCGCCCATCTTCAGGATCTTGTAGATCGTCATCGTCGTACCGTCAGCAAGGAATCGCGTCGATTTTCGCCGCTAGGACGAGCGTGCCGGACGCAGCGCCGCGACGACCTCGGGCGGCGCCTGAACCAGCTCGATCAGAACGCCTTCGCCGGCGATCGGAAATTCGTCGTTCGCCTTCGGATGCAGGAAGCACACATCGTGGCCTGTCGCCCCCGCGCGAATGCCGCCCGGGGCGAAGCGGACGCCGCGCGCGGTGAGCCAGGCAACGGCCGCGCCGAGGTCGTCGATCCACAGGCCGATGTGGTTGAGCGGCGTCGCGTGGACGGCGGGCTTGCCGTCGGGATCGATCGGCTCCATCAGGTCGACCTCGACCCGGGTCGGGCCGCTGCCGAGCGTGCAGATGTCCTCGTCGACGTTTTCGCGTTCACTGCGGAAGTTGCCGGTCTGCTCGAGGCCCAGCATGTCTACCCACAGCGTTCGCAGCTTCGCCTTGCTGCGCGCGCCGATCGCCACCTGCTGGATGCCCAGCACGGCGAACGGCCGCTCGGTCTCGCGCGCCGTCACCGCGCCGCTCCGGCGCTGCTTTCGAACTCGAGGATGACGTCGTCGACGGCCAGGCTCGCGCCCTTCCCGGCCACGACCTTCGCGACCACGCCGGCATTCGCCGCGACGAGGATGTTCTCCATCTTCATCGCTTCGATGACTGCAAGTCGCTCGCCGGCACGCACGGCCTGCCCGGCAGTGACCGCGACCTCGACCAGCAGGCCTGGCATCGGCGAGAGCAGGAAGCGCGAGAGATCGGGTGGCGGCTTGAACGGCATCAGCGCGTGCAACTCGGCCGCGCGCGGCGAGAGCACACGGACCTCGACCTGGGCGCCGCCGTGCGCGACGCGATACGGCAGGCCGGTGCGATCGACCTGCGCGTGGAAGGGCTCGCCATCGACGAGGCCGTGCGTCGCGATGTCGCGCGTCGGGCTCGTGAACGACAGCCGACGGGTCCGCCCGGCGATGGTCACGAGATGTTCGCGGCCGTCCATTCGCACCGTGGCAGGTGTCTCGTTCCGGTGACCGGTCGGATCGATCTGAACGACGACGAAGGATTCACCGATCTGCAGCTCATGGCCCGGCAACTGACCCGAAATGCCGGCCGACCGCGACAGCAGCCGGCGATTGACCGCGACGGCGAGCGCGAGCAGGAAGCCCGGATCGTCGTGGACCGTCTTCGACGGGTCGAAGCCGTTCGCAAACTCCTGGGCGATGAAGCCGGTATCGAAATCGCCGGCGGCAAAGCGAGGATGCGCGAGCAAGGCCGACTGGAACGCGATGTTGCTGGCCACGCCGCGAACCACGAAGCCGCCGAGCGCATCACGCATCGTCGCGATTGCCGTCGCGCGATCGGCACCGACGGCAATCAGCTTGCAGATCATCGAGTCGTAGTGAATCGGAATCTCGCCGCCTTCGTCCACGCCCGTATCGACGCGAATGCCGCTCGCGCCGAGCGCCGGGACGCCCGCGAAGATCGTTTGCCGGGGTGGCCTGAAGGTGACCAGCCGGCCGGTGCTCGGCAGAAAGCCGCGCTGCGGATCCTCCGCATTGATGCGGCACTCGATCGCCCAACCTTGTCTCGGAATCTCCGCTTGCGTGAAGGCGAGCTTTTCTCCTGCCGCGACGCGAATCATCTGCTCCACCAGGTCGAGTCCGGTGATGGCCTCGGTGACCGGATGCTCGACCTGCAATCGCGTGTTCATCTCGAGGAAGAAGAAGCTGCTGTCCTTTCCGACGACGAATTCGACCGTGCCGGCCGACTGGTAGTTCACCGCCTTCGCCAGCGCGACGGCCTGTT